>DATCZH010000057.1:0-4017 GCA_036526015.1 Sulfuricaulis sp. | reverse complement strand
TTCCGTTCTGCGGTGGTACTCAACTCCTGCTAAACGGGCCGAAATGACCAAATTTGTGTTTGTGACCGGCGGTGTGGTGTCCTCACTGGGCAAAGGCATCGCCTCCGCGTCGTTAGGCACCCTCCTCGAAGCGCGTGGACTAAAGGTAACCCTCCTTAAGCTCGACCCCTACATCAATGTCGATCCGGGCACCATGAGCCCGTATCAGCATGGCGAGGTGTTCGTCACTCAGGACGGAGCGGAGACGGATCTGGATCTCGGCCACTATGAGCGCTTTGTCCGCACCACCATGACCAAGCGTAACAACTTCACGACGGGCAGGATTTACGAAAATGTCATTCGCAAAGAACGCCGGGGGGACTACCTGGGGGCGACGGTGCAGGTGATCCCGCATATTACCGACGAGATCAAGCGTTGCATCCAGCAAGGGGCAAACAACGCCGATGTGGCGCTGGTTGAAATTGGTGGCACGGTCGGCGACATTGAATCCCAACCGTTCATCGAGGCCATCCGCCAGATGGGCGTGGAGCAAGGAACCAGCAACGTGGTATACATGCATCTGACGCTCGTGCCCTATATTGCTGCTGCAGGCGAACTCAAGACAAAACCCACTCAGCATTCGGTCAAGGAACTGCTATCGCTGGGCATACAACCGGATGTATTGCTCTGTCGCGCGGAGCGTCCCTTGCCGGAGGACGAACGTCGCAAGATCGCACTGTTCACAAATGTCCCAACCCGCGCGGTTATCACCGCCTTGGATGTCGACAACATTTACAAGATCCCACGGCTCCTGCACGAGCAGGGACTGGACGAAATCGTCGTGGAAAAACTCCATTTTAACGCACGCCGTGCCAACCTCGCAGAGTGGGACAAGGTAGTGCATGCCATGGAACATCCCACCGGCGAAATCACTGTGGCCATGGTCGGCAAATACGTGCATCTCACTGAATCCTACAAATCCCTGTCAGAGGCCTTGAAACACGCCGGCCTGCACACCCTGACGCGCGTCAACATCCGGTATGTGGATTCCGAACAGATTGACGCCCAAGGAATAGGACAACTCGAGGACGCGGACGCTATTCTCGTTCCGGGCGGTTTCGGTGAACGCGGAATCGAGGGCAAGGTCAAGGCCGCGCATTTCGCGCGCACGAAAGGCATCCCCTATCTTGGCATCTGTCTCGGCATGCAGGTCGCGGTCATTGAATACGCGCGCCACGTGGCCGGTCTCAAGGGTGCACACAGCACCGAGTTTAATGCCAAGAGCCCCCATCCCGTGATCGCCATGATCACCGAGTGGACCACGGCTGAGGGTGATAAAGAAAAGCGCCGCGAGGGAGATGACCTCGGCGGCACCATGCGACTTGGTGGTCAGGAATGCCGCCTGATGCCCGGCACACATGTGCGGGGGCTTTATGGACGGGATACCGTCATCGAACGCCATCGCCATCGTTATGAATTCAACAATCACTACCGCAATATTCTCCAGGAAAAGGGACTGGTGCTGGCCGGGACTTCTATGGATAACATGCTGGTGGAAATCATTGAGCTGAAGGATCATCCCTGGTTCGTCGGCGTCCAGTTTCATCCCGAGTTCACTTCGACACCCCGGGACGGCCATCCGTTGTTCACCGGTTATGTCCAGGCGGCACGAGCGCGCCATGCGCAAGACTTGCCGCGCACACAGGCCACCGCGACATGAAACTCTGCGGTTTCGAGGCCGGGCTCGACCGGCCGTTTTTCCTCATTGCCGGACCATGCGTGATCGAATCCGAACAGATGGCGCTCGATACTGCCGGCATTCTCAAGGACATTACCCGCAGCCTCGGCATTGCGTTTATCTATAAATCGTCTTACGACAAGGCCAACCGTAGCTCGTCCAAATCCTATCGCGGGCTGGGAATGGAAAAAGGGCTTGAGATTCTCGCCAAGGTACGTAAGCAGATCGGCGTCCCGGTGCTGACCGACGTGCACGAGGCCGAGGATATCGCCGCTGTGGCCGCGGCCGTGGATGTGCTTCAAACCCCAGCCTTCCTGTGCCGCCAGACGGATTTCATCCAAGCGGTGGTGGCCGTCGGCAAACCAGTCAATATCAAGAAAGGCCAGTTTCTGGCCCCGCAGGATATGAAGAACGTCGTGGACAAGGCCGTTGAGGCCGGTGGACGGGATCGCATACTCGTGTGCGAACGCGGTGTCTCCTTCGGATACAATAACCTTGTCTCGGACATGCGTTCGCTCGCGATCATGCGCGATACCGGATGTCCGGTGGTTTTCGATGCCACGCATTCGGTGCAACTGCCCGGAGGGCAGGGAACCCAAAGCGGTGGTCAACGTGAATTCGT
This sequence comes from Sulfuricaulis sp., assembly GCA_036526015.1. Taxonomy (GTDB): domain Bacteria; phylum Pseudomonadota; class Gammaproteobacteria; order Acidiferrobacterales; family Sulfurifustaceae; genus Sulfuricaulis. The sequence goes on along the minus strand of DATCZH010000057.1, from coordinate 1,678 downwards.
CCCGGTTCTGGCGCGCGCGGCTGTGGCTACAGGTGTGGCGGGCCTGTTCATGGAAACGCATCCGGATCCGGACAAGGCCCTGTCCGACGGGCTGAATGCCTGGCCGCTGGGACAAATGAAGAAACTGTTGCAAACCCTCCAGGAGCTGGATAACTGTGTGAAGAAACAAGGCTTTGCGGAATTGTCGCCACAACCCAATTAATCCCGTTGTTAATTCACTAACCAAGAAGAACCATGCCTGCGATTACTGATATACGTGCGCGCGAAATACTCGATTCGCGCGGAAACCCCACCGTGGAAGCCGACGTCATTCTCCATTCCGGCGCCATAGGCCGCGCTGCCGTCCCGTCCGGTGCCTCCACGGGTTCGCGCGAGGCCATCGAATTACGCGATGGTGATACCAAGCGTTATGGTGGCAAGGGCGTGAAGAAGGCATGTGCCAACGTGAATGGCGAGATACGTCGGGCTTTGCTCGGCAAGGATGCCAGTGATCAAGAAGCCGCTGATCGAATCATGATCGAACTCGACGGCACTGAAAATAAATCACGTCTCGGCGCCAACGCGATACTTGCCGTTTCGCTGGCTTGCGCACGCGCTGCCGCGGTAGAAAGTAATCAGCCGCTTTACAGGTATCTGAATGGGCTGGCGGGGAAAGTGCCGATGCAGATGCCGGTGCCGTTGATGATGTTCATCATCGGCGGGGTACATGCCGATAACAATATTGATTTTCAGGAATTCATGATCTTGCCGGTGGGGGCGGGCAGTTTTGCCGAGGCCTTGCGCCGTGGTGCCGAGGTATTTCATGCCTTGAAGCAAGTTTTACAGGGAAAGAAGCTCAATACCGCAGTGGGCGATGAAGGCGGTTTTGCGCCGAATCTCCAATCTAATGAGGAGGCGCTTCAGATTATTATTCAGGGCATCGAGAAGGCCGGCTACAAAGCGGGTGTGGATGTATGTCTCGGTGTTGACGTGGCCAGCACGGAATTCAATATAAACGGCAAATACGAACTTGCCTCAGAGAAGGTTAAGCTGACGACTGAAAAATTCATTGAGAAACTCGTCGCTTGGGTAGAAAACTATCCGATCATTACTCTCGAGGATGCCTGTGGAGAGTCTGACTGGGCGTGCTGGGAAATACTGACAAAACAACTTGGGCGTAAAATCCAGATCGTGGGGGATGACTTGTTTGTCACCAACACTTCTATTCTAGAGCGTGGCATCAAGCAAGGGATTGCCAATTCCATCCTGATCAAGCTGAACCAGATCGGGACACTGAGCGAGACATTGGCGGCGATTGCGATGGCGCGCGTGGCGGGTTATACATCAGTGATATCCCATCGCTCCGGCGAAACTGAAGACAGTTTCATTGCTGACCTGGCGGTGGCGTCCGGCACCGGCCAGATCAAGACGGGCTCGCTGTCGCGCTCTGATCGCGTGGCCAAATACAATCAGCTTCTGCGAATCGAGGAAGAGCTGGGCCGAGAAGCCGGGTATCCAGGCATTCGGGTGTTTCCCATGCTGGCCTGACGATGTTTTATCCGGATCCTTTGGCTCGCTCTGCGCTAGAATGTTTTTTGTGAAGATCGCCGCTTATGTCCTGCTGGGGATTCTCCTGTTGCTGCAATACCCGTTGTGGTTCGGAAGCGGCGGTGTCATCACGGTGTGGCAGCTCAACCGG
>DATCZH010000056.1:0-3163 GCA_036526015.1 Sulfuricaulis sp. | reverse complement strand
CGTCCACGGAGTTATCTTCTACCATGTGCACGATCCCCACGGAATTCGATACCTTGAGACGGATATTGATCCCGGGATGCATTTCCTTAAACTCGCCGAGCAGACTCGGGAGCATGTACTCCGCGATCGTGGTGCTGGCGCCAATGATCAGAATGCCGCTGACATCCCCCGTGAGCTCGCGCACGCGGATGTCCATCTCCGAATACAGCGCGATGATCCGTTCCGCATATTCGTAAACTCGCTCGCCCGCGGCCGTGAGACTGATACGATTGTGGGTGCGGTCAAACAGCCTGGTATTGAAATATTCCTCCAGCTGACGTATCTGGAATGTCACCGCCGGCTGCGTCATATGCAGCGTTTCCGCCGCCTTGGTGAAGCTGAGCAGTCGCGCCACGGTGTGAAAAACCTGAAGTCTCCGATCCGCCATCGAGTTTATCCTGCAAGCCTCGCTAGGCCGTTGCTGTTCATGGAAATACGGATTATGGAGGACGGCGCCGTGCAACTCAAAGCTGGTCGGCACCGCCCGTGAAAAGCGCGCAGATTAATTGCATCATGTGAAATAGCGAACAGTCCCCCGCGAGAGTCTAGGCAAATCCTTCCAGCCTGAGCTTGAGGTCGGTTGGGCTGGTCGCATAGAACAACGCGGTTTCCTCATCAATGTAACCCTGTCTCACCAGATTCAGCAACGAGACATCGAAGCCCAGCATGCCCTCTGCCAAGGTGCCCTTGCGGATGAGATCGCCCAGTTCCTTGATCTTTAGCGGATCGAGGATGTATTCACGCGCCAGCGCCGATACTGTCAGGACTTCACATGCCACAATCCGACCCTGGTTGTTCTTGCGCGGCAGCAGACGTTGGCTCACTACGCCGCGAAGGTTCTGAGCAAGCTTAGCGCGAATGCCAACTTGGGCCTCCGGCGGGAAGCTGGTGACGATACGCGAGATCGTCTCGGCCGCCGCCGGTGAATGCACCGTTGATAACACGAGATGGCCGGTTTCCGCCGCCGTCATGGCTGTTTCAATGGTCTCCGGGTCACGCATTTCACCCAAGAGGATCACGTCCGGATCCTCACGCAAGGCGGCGCGCATGGCTTCGGCAAACGTGTTGGTATCGATGCCGACTTCACGCTGGGTGATGATTGAGCGCTTTTCGGAGAACAGAAATTCGATGGGGTCTTCAATGGTGATGATGTGTTCGCTGCGCGACAGGTTGATGCTGTTGGTGAGCGAGGCAAGCGTCGTTGACTTGCCCGAACCGGTGGCCCCTGTCAGCAATATCAGCCCGCGCTCCAGCTTGGTAAATGCTGTGATGATGTCCGGGAGGAACAGTTCCTCGGGCGCGGGAATGTTGGTACTGATGACGCGCAGCACCATACCGATCGAACCGCGCTGGTAGAATATATTGGCACGCACACGGCCGATGTCCTTGAATCCGATGGACAGGTCCACCTGGTGGGATTTCTCGAAGATGGACAACAGGCGTGCCGACATCATGGTGCGCGACAGGCGCTCCATGAAATCCGGGGGCAACGGCGGAATCTCGCGCAAGGCCCGCAAGTTGCCATCAACGCGCAGGATCGGATGATTGCGTGTGCGCAAATGGATATCCGAGGCATTGACGCGAACCGCGTGCGCCAGCACCTGACTGAGGAGCTTCAGGGGGTCCGTCGTCCCGCTGATGGTGGCCGTTGTGCTGGGGGTATCGACGGCGTCGGTGTTGGCCTTCTGACTGGTGGATTCGGACATGATTACCTTGTTTGTGCCATCTTCGACTAGTTTAGATCATTCTGCCTCATGCGCGACCAAGACTTTCCATCTGTATTCACCGCTGGAAACCTTAAAAAAACCGCAGAAATGAACAGACACGCGTGAGCGTGTCTGTTGGCGTGAATTGCCGAGGTTGATTGTTCCGCAACGGGAAAATCACCTGGTCCGAACGTGTACTAGAGATTGCGCACGAAACCGGCCACCGCTTCCAGAGCCAGCTGAATGCCCCAAGGCGAGGTCATGATCTTGGTGAAGCCATGGGCGCCGGCCATTTTCGTGTCGGGGAAATTCAGCGCGATGCGATAACGGGCCCGTAACGCGATCACGCGATTGCCATCCACCATCAATTCGTACGGCAGATAGGCCGTGTGTTTCAGATCTTGGTAATCGACGATTTCCATGATCTCTTTATCGGTGTCCTTGTTCCCTTCCGGACCATCCCCCTTGGGGATCGCCACGCCAAACACGCTGACTTCCTTGCCCGGCAGATCGATACGGTAGACCTTCATGGTGCCGCCGACCCCGGCGGCCAGATTTTTCTCCACGGTTTCCACCGCCGTCTTGTAGTCCGGATGTTCCTTGAGAATATCCACATCCTTGAAGTAAGGCATCATCATGGCGTAGTGGTATTGTCCCGGGCCCAGATTCTCTTCCGCGATGCCTTTCTCCGATCCGAACGGTTTGACCGCCCCCAGGGCCGTTTTCATTTTGGCGGAAACGCTTTCCAGCTTGCCCATGCCGTAGGCCGTCCCTATATAGGCTGGATTGACATACGACACCTGGGTCTTTCCTTTGACTTCCGTGACGGCGACACGCTGCGCGGCACCGAACCCACCGTTGAAGGCCTTGGCGGCGGCGCTCTTAAGATCGTTGTTCGTGGCACAGATAACCATGGCACCGGGATACGGCGAATAGGCCCCAACGATTTGAAAGTCCTGCGCCGCCAGCTTGGTTTTCACCAGCTCCGACACCTGTTTCACGTCACCGGCGAGTGTGTCGCCCAAAATGAATGGCTTGAGCGCTTCGGCAGACGCCTTTCCGGGTAGCCCCAGGAAGGCAAAGGACAATAGCAGCCATGTCATGAAATTAAATCGGAACTTACGATTACTCAACATAGTCGTCTCCTCGTAATGGCAAGTAATTCTGCTGTTGTTAAAAGTATCAGCCAACCCAGAAGGAAAAGGGGGCCGGTCTCCCGAGCCCCCTCTAGTGCGATGTACTACAAAAAACTACATCTAGAATTTCCAGCCCCAACTGGCGGCAACTTCATACTGCTGCATCTTAAGCTCAACAGTCTGGCCCGGATCGGCGAAGGCGGATCCAGTTGACGGCATTCCCGAGATTTTTTCTTCGGGCGCTATCATGAAGGCGAAATTGAACTCACTGGCTTTGTTAAT
>DATCZH010000055.1:0-10645 GCA_036526015.1 Sulfuricaulis sp. | reverse complement strand
GCGCTACGTCGCCACCGGACTGAGTCACGGTCACCGCGCTTTTCCGGAACATGCGGAGAATGCGGTTAAACGCGCCCTCAAGAAAGCGGGGTGTGAACGTGCCAACGCCATATTGCTGTTTCTCACCCAGGAATATGCAGCTAATCCGGAACCTGCACTACGCGCGGCGGCGCGTGCCGGCGGCTGCCTTCAGGTCGTAGGATGCACCGGCGCCGGTATCCTGACTGAAGCGGAATGGGTCCTCGATAGCCCAGGCGCGGCCGCCATGGTGCTGGCAGGTAACATGCAGCTCAATATCGCCCCTCCGACCATTCGCAACGACGAAGAGATGGTGCTTAGTCTGTGCACGCCAGCAGGGCTCACGGCTGACTGGCTTGACATCCCGGCGAAGCGCTTCGGTGCCGTGTCGGGCGATATTTTTGGTAACGGTCCGTTCAAAGTATGGAGCGGCGCACGCGTGGCCGAATCGGAGCAGGTGGATGCCATATTGAGCGGCGTGTCCGGCGAGCTCGTGGCCTCGCAAGGGGTGCGCGCGCTGACCTCACCCATCGAAGTGGCGGAGGTTCAGGGTTACGATATCAAGCGCCTCGGGAATTATCCGGCACTGAGCGTGCTGGTGCAGTCGTTGCCGCCCGCCGTGCGGGAAATGGAGCGGGTCCCGCTGCATCTGATCATCGGTGGCGTGACGATTGGCGATCCCGATACGGCCATCCGCGAAGGACGTTACCGCCTGAATCACATCGTAGCTGCCAACCCTACAGACCAATCCATCACGCTTTCTGAACGTCCGGCGCGCGGCGAACGTTTGTTCTGGGCGATGCGCGATGCCCTGGTCGCCGAACGAGACATGCGCCACTGCATCACGCGCTGCGCCCAAGACCTGGGAGCCGATCCAGATTTCGCGTTGTTGTTCCCCTGCATGGGTCGCGGCCCGAATTTTTTCGGCAACCGCGACCGCGATCTCGACTCCTTGCGCTCGCGTTTTCCGGGTCTGCCGATCATCGGCATCTACGGTAACGGAGAGATCGGACCTCTTGATGGCGTTAATCACCTCTTTCAGTATTCCGCCGTGCTGGGCCTGTTCCGGTCCGAAATTCTCTGAAGATGTTTCTTGGACAGGACCGCGACGAGACACGAGAGGTTTTTTTTCGTGCCTGGCGTGCGCACCATGATGGGCGCCCGCTCGAAGGGGTGGAGAAGTTGATCGTGCAGGTACTCCTACGACATCCCGAATACCACCCCGTGTTGGATAATCCCGAGACAGCGCGTGGACGCGATTTTTTTTCGGAAACGGGAGATACCAATCCATTCCTGCATCTCGGGATGCATATTGCCATCGAAGAGCAATTATCCCTCGACCAGCCTCGCGGGATGCGCGATTGCTACCGGATGCTGCTTGAAAAAATACCCGACGAGCATGCCGTTCAGCACCGGATCATGGAGTGCCTCGGCGAAATGCTGTGGCATTCACAGCGCACGCAAACACCCCCCGATGAGAAGCGATATATGCGCTGCTTGGCGCAATTGTCGGGGAATCCGGAGTCTAGGACCTAATCACTGTTTTCGCCTGGTTGACGAGGCAACCCTTGCCTTGGCCTGAACTTATGGAGTTGACTCAGGTCTGATTTTGCCGATGCCCTGTGTTTGGGGTATTCATCTCAACTATCACAATCAGACCAGGAGATACAGGATGAATAAACTTAATGCCGCCCTACTGACCAGTGCCATCACCGGCGCTCTTGCCCTCGGCCTCATCGCCACGTCCGCCCAAGCCGCGGAAAAAGTTAAAATGGAAAAATGCTATGGCATCTCCAAAGCCGGAAAGAATGACTGCCAGACTGCAACCTCCGCTTGCGCCGGCACGGCGAAAAAAGACGCACAAAAGGACGCTTGGATATTCATTCCTGCGGGGACTTGCGAAAAAATTGTCGGCGGCCAACTTGCTTCCGCAAAAAAATAGTCGGGATACATGGCTGACGCCATAAAGTCTGACCGCGTTGCCACACCGATCCCGGCGAAAGCCGGGATCGGTTTACGCGCGGAACATTACCGAGAGGTGACAGACAGCCAGCCACCAGTCGGATGGCTCGAGGTACATAGTGAAAATTACTTCGGTGACGGCGGAGCCCCCCTTGAATACCTGGAACAGGCCCGTGAGCATTATCCCATCAGTCTTCACGGTGTCGGGCTTTCCATTGGTTCCAGTGACCCGCTGAGCCGGCGACACCTGGAGAAGCTGAAGTCATTGATTCAGCGCTTTGAGCCGGGACTGGTGTCGGATCATCTTTCCTGGAGTTCGGTGGACGGAAGCTATCTCAACGATTTGCTCCCCCTGCCCTACACCGAGGAGGCATTGCGCCATTTTGCCAAACGGGTGCAGCAGGCACAGGACTATCTCGGACGCGAAATATTGATTGAAAATCCGTCGAGCTATTTGCAATACACGCACTCGACCATACCGGAGTGGGAATTTCTCGCCGAAGTCGCCAGGATTGCCGGATGCGGCATTCTGCTCGATATCAACAATATCCATGTCAGTGCCATGAATCACGGTTACGATGCGCAGCAATACCTACGAGCGATTCCCGCCAATAAAGTCCGTGAAATGCATCTCGCCGGTTTCACCATCAATCGTTATCCCGAAGGTGAAATCCTGATCGACACCCACAATGCCCCCGTGGCAGAGGAAGTCTGGGCGCTATACCGTCAGGCCGTCAAACGGTTGGGAAGCCTTCCGACTCTGATTGAATGGGATACTGACTTGCCACCGCTACCAGTCCTGCTCGACGAGGCGCGGCGGGCAGACGAAATCATGGAGAAGGCCCATGCCCTCCTTGCTTGAGTTGCAGCGCGAATTCAGTGAAGGAATTCTGCATTCTGCCGGACCGGAATTCCTGCAAAAGGTCCGTCCTGGGCGGTTTGCACCGGAGCGGCATTTTCAAATCTACCGTAACAATGTTTTCGAGAGTCTCACCAGTGCCCTCAAGGCAGTTTACCCCGTCACCGGACGTCTGGTGGGAGAGGGATTCTTCCGCTATGCGGCCGCGAGTTATATTCCCTTGCATCGCCCCGAAAGCGGCAACCTGCACGACTTCGGCGAACATTTCGCCAGTTTCCTGGCCGGTTTTCCGCCCGCCCGCGAATTGAGCTACCTACCCGATGTCGCCCGCCTGGAATGGGCGATGCAAGAGAGCTTTCATGCTGGTTTCGGTCAGCCCCTGGCGCTGGCGACCTTATCTTCGATCCCGGAGCGAGAGTACGGAAACCTTCGATTCAGACTTCAGCCCTCCGCGCGCCTGCTCGCTTCGAGCTATCCGATCCTGCGCATCTGGCAGGTTAACCAACCGGACTATGCGGGCGACCAAACCATCAACCTCGACGAAGGCGGTGTGAAACTGCTGGTGATCCGCCACGAGGATGTTGAAATTCTGCCGCTCGGCGAAGGCGATTATTCCTTGCTTTGCGCCTTTGCCGCTGGTGCCACCTTCGCGCAGGGCGCAAAAGCAGCCATGGACGCGCAAAGGGATTTTGATCTCACGGGCGCCCTGGCGCGCCATGTGCAGCAAGCCACGTTGCTGGATAGCGAAATTGAAAGAAAATAATCCCAATCTCTGTCTTATGGTGAAGCCCTACGGAGGAAAAACTCATGTCCCTCATTGACGGCACGACCAAGCTGGCTCGCCCGGTGATCGGCGGACTCGAGCGGCTGGCGCCACTGGCGGATCTCGGCATCCGCCTGTGGATATCGAAATTCTTCTGGGACGCGGCGCTGACCAAGGTCATCCTTGGCGGAGGTTTTCCCTTTATCCACATGAACCCCAGCACGATTACGCTGTTCGCCTACGAATACGAAGTGCCATTGCTCTCGCCCGAAGTCGCGGCTTATTTGGGCACGGCGACGGAGTTTATTTTCCCGATTCTGCTAGCGATCGGACTCGGTGGAAGGCTCGCGGCGGCAGTGCTGTTCTTGTTCAATTTCGTGGCCGTGATCTCCTATCCCGCCTTGGAAGCCGCCGGCGTTATCCAGCATCAGTTCTACGGCACGCTGCTGTTGCTCCCGCTCCTGCGCGGCCCCGGGAAGATATCCCTCGACCATTTTATCCGTCGCCGCTGGATGGAGCGTTCGGTATAATAGGTCGCATGAACCGCACAGCCGTCAGGTTGAAGTCCATTTCCAACTCACCTTTTTCACGCTGCCTGCAAGAAAGCGGTCAGTTCCCGCTCCGCCGAGAACGTCTGCGTGAGCTGCAGGTGAATGTCGGCCGGCTGTGCAATCAGGCCTGCCACCATTGCCACGTGGATGCCGGTCCCAAACGCACCGAGATCATGACCTGGGAAACCATGGAAAAGATCCTCAAATGGACAGAGGAAAGTGACATTACATCCGTGGACATCACGGGGGGTGCTCCCGAGATCAACCCGCATTTTCGAGGTTTCGTGGACCGTTTTCTCGCTCTTGGTCTGCCGGTGACAGCACGCTGCAATTTGACCGTGCTGCTTGAGCCCGGGCAAAAGGATCAGGCGGCCTGGTATGCGCAGCGAAAAATCCGTCTGGTCTGTTCCCTGCCCTGCTACACACAGAATAATGTGGACGCCCAGCGCGGTAATGGTGTGTTCAAGAAAAGCATCGAGGCCCTGCAACAATTGAATGCGATGGGCTACGGACACGATAAGACAAAGGTGCTGGACCTGGTATACAACCCCGGCGGGGCGTTTCTGCCCGGGGCGCAGGAAAAACTGGAAGCCGATTACAAGCGGCGGCTCAAGGAAGAGTTTGGCATTGTCTTCTCGCGCCTCATGACCATCACCAATCTGCCCATCAACCGGTTTGCGCATTTCCTTGAGCGCACAGGGGAATATAACCGCTACATGCAACTGCTGGAAGATAATTTCAATTCCAACACCATTGCGGGGCTGATGTGCCGGCACCTGATCAGCGTGGACTGGCTCGGCCGCGTCTTCGATTGCGATTTTAATCAGATGCTGGATCTGCCGCTGGGAGACAAGCCTCATCGCTACCTGTGGGATCTCAGCGCCCCGCAGCTTGACGGCGCACCGATCGCTGTAGAAAGCCATTGTCTGGGATGCACCGCCGGCGCCGGCAGCAGTTGCGGCGGCGCGCTGGCCTGATTGCTCTCATGACAGGACGAACGCAGCGAAGCGGATTAGGGCTACACTAAAAACTGTTTCAGCGGTTCGTATTTTTGCGCCGCGATCCACAGGTCATTCGCCGTGTCGACATCCCGGAGTTTCGGGAGCAATTCAAATTCTATGCCCAGCTTATCAGAGCGCGCGAGCGTCATCGGGAGCACCTGGTTACTGCTCCAGGGAATATCGCCAAACAGGTCGGGGCAAGCCTGCTGGAGACCAATAAAATAGTAACCGCCGTCTTCGGTCGGCCCGAGGACATTTTTCCCGCGCGCGAGCCAGTCGTTGGCCTGATCGATGACATCCCATCCGCACTGCGGCACATCGCAACCCATTATTGCCGTTATCGCACCCATGGCGATTCCTTCGCGGATGGCACTCAGCATCTTGGCGCCCAAGTCACCTTCGGCCTGAGGCGCCAGCGAGAGGCGGAAATCACGCGCCAACTGTCGGAACAATGGATGTTCGATGTCCGGCGAGGCATATAGCATGACATCGCCCGGCCAAGCGGAGACAGCCAGCTCAACGGTGGCGCGTATCATGAAAGCGGCGATTTCCCCCGCTTTTTCCGGACTGTAATCCGGTTGCAGACGGGTCTTGACCTGTCCGGGTATCGGTTGTTTGGCAAATATAAGCAGCCGCGGCTGATTCATCGTAGCCCTACTCCGCTTCGCTGCGTTCGTCTTTGCATCATGAGAGGCGAGTGTACCAGCGCGCGAGGCGCGTGGGAGAAACACCCAGCCAGAAGAAAAGACGCAGGGTCCACATCAGAAATATGGTCCGGACAATCCCGTTTTTTTCCCAGCGGCGGGAGGAAGTAATCAGGGGTCCGCGCAGGCATATCGGTTTTCCGACCGATTTCAGGCGCGAGCAAAACTCGATGTCTTCCATCATTGGAAGTGAAGCGAAGCCCCCCAGCAAACGATAAACGTCACGCCGGACAAAAAGGCCCTGATCGCCGGTGGCAATACCGGTCAGGCGTGAACGCCAGTTCATCAACCGCTCAATCACACGGTAGAGGAAATTCCGCCCGGACAGACGCACGTCAAAGTGACCCCATAAATGTCCCCGATCGACCTCATCGAGGATGTCTTCTGCGGCGCCGGGCGGAAGTGTGCTGTCGGCATGAAGAAACAGCAGGATATCCGACGAAGCGGCCTGCGCCCCCGCCTGCATCTGTGCCGCCCTTCCGCGCGGGCTCTGGATCAACTGTGGCACCGGTTCCACGTCGGAGGACATGAGCTTGCAGACAAGCTCCATGCTGGCATCCGTGCTGCCGCCATCGACCACGATGATTTCATCGAAATGCTGAATCTCGATCAGTTCCGAAAGGGAGTCCTCAAGATTTTCTGCTTCGTTCAGGATTGGCAGGATGACAGCAACCGTTAACGGGAGAGACGCCGGTGAAGGGGTCACGACGAAATCCCGCTCAAGCGGACTGGCCGCTCTTCTTTCCGAACAACGCCAGGCGTATCAACCGGGTGGCCAGCAATAACGGCAGGGAGGCATGCATGAGCAGGTCAAAGATATCGATCGGCTGTGTCAGCACACCGTTGACCAGCATCTTGAGTTTTTCCCACAGATGCGGCTCCGGCGTAAGCGGAGCCAAACCCAACGCCAGGGCGGCAATGACGAGTGCCACCAGCGGAACTTTATCCAACCATGTCATGACTACTTAGCGCCCTGCGTGCCCTTCTGAATGAGCTCGATCTTGTATCCATCCGGATCCTCGACAAACGCGATCACGGTACTGCCATGCTTCATTGGGCCGGCCTCGCGCGTCACCTTGCCGCCGCGTTTCTTGATTTCCTCGCATGCTTTGTAAGTGTCATCCACTTCAAGCGCGACATGGCCAAAAGCATTACCGAGATCGTATTTTTCGGTTCCCCAATTGTAGGTCAATTCGATAACCGCCTGTTCGGTTTCCGGGCCGTAACCGACAAACGCCAGCGTGAATTTCCCGTCCGGGTAATCCTTGCGGCGTAGTAGTTTCATGCCCAGGACATCGGTATAGAACTTGATAGAGTTGTCCAGGTTACCAACCCGGATCATGGTGTGCAGTACGCGCATGGAAGACTCCTTGCCGTGAATCAACCGAAATGACAGACGTAATCGAACAGATCAGTGACTTCGATCTCGAAGTGAGAATTCCCGGGAACCGAGAAACTTTGACCCGCCTGATACTCCGTCCAAGTTTGTTGGTCCGCGAGCTTGACCCGACAGTGCCCCTGGGTGATGTCTATCTTCTCCGGCGCCTGCGTGCTGAACCGGTACGTGCCGGGGAGCATCACCCCCAGTGTTTTCATTTCTCCTTCAGGGGTGATTATCGTACGGCTCGTCACGCGGCCGTTGTGATAGATGTTCGCCTGCTTTTTGATCTCGACGTTCTTGAAGCTCATTTCTTCCGGCGCCCCTTTGCCGCGATGCGCAGGCGCAGGGCGTTGAGCCTGATAAAGCCTTCCGCGTCTTTCTGATTGTAAGCGCCCTTGTCATCCTCGAAGGTCGCGATGCTCTTATCGAACAAGCTGTCGGAATCGGATTTCCGGCCCGCCACGCTCACGTTGCCCTTGTAGAGCTTCAGCCGTACGATGCCATTCACCGTTTCCTGCGAGGTGTCGATCATTTCCTGCAGCATCCGACGCTCGGGGCTCCACCAGTAGCCGTTATAAATCAGCGAGGCATAGCGCGGCATGAGGTCATCCTTGAGATGCGCGACCTCCCGGTCCAGCGTGATGGATTCAATGGCGCGATGCGCCTTTTGCATAATGGTCCCGCCGGGGGTTTCATAGGCGCCGCGCGACTTCATGCCCACGTAGCGGTTTTCGACGATATCGGTTCGCCCGATGCCATTGGCACCACCCAGAATGTTGAGGGACTCGAGCACCGTGGCCGGCGACATGACTTTGTCGTTGATGGCAACGACGTCACCCTTCTTGAAGGTCAGCTCGACGTAGGTCGGCTTGTTCGGTGCCTTTTCCGGTGATACCGACCAGCGCCACATGGATTCTTCCGGCTCCTGCCACGGGTCTTCGAGAACGCCGCCCTCGTAGGAAATGTGCAGCAGGTTAGCGTCCATCGAGTATGGTGATTTCTCGCCGCGCTTCATCTCGACCGGGATGCCATGCTTCGCAGCATAATCCATGAGCTTCTCACGCGAGGACAGGTTCCACTCGCGCCATGGGGCGATGATTTTGATGTCAGGACGCAAGGCGTAATAGCCGAGCTCAAAGCGCACCTGGTCGTTCCCCTTGCCGGTGGCGCCGTGGGCGACAGCATCCGCCCCGACCTTGTTCGCGATCTCGATCTGGCGCTTGGCGATCAGCGGACGCGCGATGGAAGTCCCGAGCAGGTATTCGCCCTCGTAAAGCGCATTGGCGCGGAACAGGGGGAAGACGAAATCGCGCACGAATTCTTCCTTGAGGTCATCAATGAAGATTTCTTTAACGCCCATTTTTTTCGCCTTGGCGCGTGCCGGTTCCAGTTCCTCGCCCTGACCGATGTCGGCGGTGAAGGTCACCACCTCGCAGTCATACGTTTCTTTCAGCCAGGCAAGAATGACGGAGGTATCGAGACCGCCAGAGTAGGCCAAGACGACTTTCTTGATTGTTGTCATGGATCAGCGCAGCGTTTCGTCAGGTAGTGCGGCATTGTAACGGATTTTGCAGCACCGTACCGTTCGCGCGAGGAGCCTGCCCCTCTCTCAGGATATGAACAGCGGCTTCCCAGCCGCGCTCGCTTCTATCGCCGCTTCTGCGGCATCAGATCGGTACAGACCCCCTCGAACACCTCGGCGGCCATGCCGACCGACTCGCCGAACGTGGGATGCGGGTGGATGGTCTTGCCGATATCCTCCGGGTCGCAACCCATTTCGATGGCGAGCGCGAGCTCGCTGATCAGGTCGCCGGCACGGGTGCCCACGATGCCACCGCCGATCACGCGACGGGTCTCATCATCCACGATGATCTTGGTAAAGCCTTCATCGCGGCCGTTGGCAATGGCGCGACCGGAGGCGACCCACGGGAATCTGGCTTTGCCGATCGCTCTACCCTGCTTCTTGGCCTCGTCTTCCGTTACGCCCACCCAGGCGATCTCGGGGTCAGTGTAGGCGACCGACGGGATGACCGTGGCATCGAAAAAAGACTTCTGTCCGGCGGCAGCCTCAGCGGCGACGTGGCCCTCGTGCACCGCTTTGTGCGCCAGCATCGGCTGGCCAACGATGTCGCCGATGGCGAAGATGTGCGGCACGTTAGTGCGCATTTGTTTGTCGACTTCGATAAAACCGCGATCGCTGACGGCGATACCGGCATTCTCGGCTGAAATGTTCTTTCCATTCGGCGTCCGGCCTGTGGCGACCAGGACGAAGTCATAGACCTGCGGCTTGTCGGGCGCCTGTTCGCCCTCGAACGTCACCTTGACGCCGGTCGTCAAGGCTTCGACCTTGGTCGTCTTGGTCTTGAGCATCACGCGATCGAACCGATGTGCGTTCATCTTTTCCCATACACGCACCAGATCGCGGTCAGCACCGAGCATGAGCCCGTCCAGCATTTCGACCACGTCGAGGCGGCAACCCAGCGTTGAATACACGGTCGCCATTTCGAGCCCGATGATGCCGCCGCCGATGACGAGCATCTTCTTCGGCACACCCCGGAGTTCGAGCGCGCCGGTGGAGTCGACGATACGCGGGTCCTCGGGAATGAACGGCAGCTTCACCGCCTGGGAGCCGGCGGCGATGATGGCGTTGGCGAAGCGAATGATTTTCTTCTCGCCGGTCGGTTCCTTGCCTTCACCCGCCGTCAGCGCAATCTCCAGGTGATGCGGATCGATGAAGCGCCCGACGCCGCGGATCACCTCGACCTGGCGGCCCTTGGCCATGATACCGATGCCGCCGACCAGCTTGCCGACGACCTTGTCTTTCCATGCGCGCAGCTTAGCGAGATCGAATTTCGGCGCCCCGAAACTGACGCCGTGCTCGACGAGTTGTTGTGTCTCCTCGGTCACGGCCGCGACGTGCAGCAGCGCCTTGGAGGGAATGCAACCGACGTTGAGGCAAACGCCCCCGAGAGTCGCATAGCGCTCGACCAGCACCGTCTTCTTTCCGAGATCGGCGGCGCGAAACGCCGCCGAGTAGCCGCCGGGGCCGGCGCCGAGCACCAGTACGTCGCATTCGCCGTCGATCTTGCCGGTGTAGGTCGCCGCACCCGGCAGCGGCCCGGTTCGTGGCGTCGATGCGTGTTCCGCCGCGTGCTCTTCAAATTTCGGCGCGACGGCTGCCTGGGGTGGCGCGGCTGACGTGGCAGCCACTACCGGCTCGACCTTCGGCGCGGGCTTGGCCGACGCTGCGGGTGCCGGGGCGGCTTCCGCCGTCTCCAGCAGCAGGATCAGCGATCCCTGCGAGACCTTGTCGCCGACCTTGAGCTTGACGTCCTTGACTCGGCCTCCGGCCGGGGACGGCACGTCCATGGTCGCCTTGTCGGACTCGAGCGTGATGAGCGGGTCT
>DATCZH010000054.1:0-9038 GCA_036526015.1 Sulfuricaulis sp. | reverse complement strand
ACCAGCGGCTCTACCACCACCGCACAGGTTTCATCGGCATGGCGTTCCAGTGCCTGCTCCATCTCGGCGAAAGCACGGGTGGAATAATCATTCCAAGATTCCCCGGGCTCGCGGTAATAACAGTCCGGGGATTTGACCATGATCGTTTTCAACAGCAACGACCGGTAAGTTTCCTTGTACAGCGGAACATCACTCACCGACAGCGCTCCCAAGGTTTCACCGTGATAACTGTTGGCGAGACTGATAAAACGCGTGCGTTTTTTCTCGCCGCGGTTTTGCCAGTAGTGAAAGCTCATTTTGAGGGCGATTTCGAGTGCCGCGGAGCCGTCCGAAGCGTAGAAGCAATGCGCGAGCCCCTGAGGAGCGATACTAATCAGCCGTTCTGAAAGCCGAATGACCGGCTCGTGTGTGAAGCCAGCGAGGATCACGTGCTCTAGATTCTGCAGCTGGTCTTCGATGGCGGCACTGATGCGCGGGTTGGTGTGACCGAACAGGTTTACCCACCATGAACTGATGGCGTCGAGGTAGCGTTTGCCCTCGAAGTCTTCGAGCCAGATACCTTGCCCGCGGCGAATCGGGATAAGCGGAAGATATTCATGGTCGCGCATCTGGGTGCATGGATGCCACAGCACCTTCAGGTCACGTTGCGTCAGGGTGTCGTTATCCATAGACTGCCCAAATCATACAGGGCGTATTGCCCGGTGTTAACGAAGCTTTTGTGGAGAGACGACAATGGTAAGCACGGAAACCCCGGTTTGTGATTTTGGCCTTCCGGCTCCCGACTTCCGTCTGCAAGGCGTTGATGGAAAGACCTGGACCCTGAAGGAGGTTCGTGGGAAAAATGGCCTGATCGTGATGTTCATCTGCAACCATTGTCCCTACGTCAAGGCGGTGCGTGATCGAATTATCCGCGATGTGAAGGAACTCAAGGATCTCGGCATCAACGCGGTTGCGATTATGTCGAACGATCCCGCGGATTACCCGGAAGACTCGTTCGACAACATGAGAAAAGTGGCAAGGGAGCTTAATTTTCCATTCCCCTATCTTTATGATGAAACACAGGAAGTCGCCAAGGCTTATGGTGCCGTCTGTACACCGGATTTTTTCGGTTACAACAGGGATTTACAGCTCCAGTACCGCGGACGGCTGGATGAATCGCGCAAGGAACCCGCGGCGCCGAAAGCGCGGCGTGATCTGTTCGAGGCCATGAAACAGGTGGCACTGACCGGCCTGGGTCCGAAGGACCAGATCCCGAGCATGGGCTGCTCGATCAAGTGGAAGCAGGCGTAGGGCACTGGCGGGCAAAATGATCGTCGAAGAGACTTTTTATCGCCCAACCGAAATATCGCGCGAACGGCGTACGTTGCCAGCCGAAGTCTATAATCTCTCGCGCGTGTTATTGAAACGCGCCACCCACGGTTGTCTGTTCGTGCCCCTTCGCAGCTTGCAAGTCTTGGCGGTACTGGATGACGCGGAAATCATCTTCGTGGACCGTGAAGGCCGGCGAAACATCGATCTCGCCTGGCAGTCTTTCGCGCCGCAAGACCGGGCATCCCTGGAAGAAGCGGTTTCCTACGAAGTTGTGTATTACACGCAGGCTGCCGCGGAGATCATGCGCCGGGTACAAATGGAGTTTCACCAGGCCCTGCGCGATCTCGAACAAAAGGAGGTGAACGTGGGCCCGGCGCGCATCGTAAAACTGGACGGAAGATTTCGCTGATGCTTCCACCGCTCTCTCAATTGCGCGAGTTGGTCAGCACCGCGGCGCGCGAGGAACTGATGCCGTTGTTCGCGGACGTCATTCGCCATATCAAGCATGATGGCAGCGTGGTGACCGAAGCCGACGTGTCCATGCAGCGGCGCCTGAAATCAGACCTCGCGCGACACTGGCCGGAATACGATTTCCTCGGCGAAGAAATGCCCGGGCACGAGCACGAGCAGCTGACCATCGACCAGGATAAAGGTTTGTGGTGCGTGGACCCGCTGGACGGCACCAGCAACTTCGCCACCGGTATTCCGTATTTTGCCGTTTCGCTCGCCCTGATCATCGATGGCCGGCAGGAAATCGGCGTGGTCTACGATCCGGTGCGCGACGAATGTTTTATGGCGCAGCGTGGTCAGGGAGCGACGTTGAATGATATGACGCTGGGTGCGCACGAACCGCCTTTGCCGGAGATGCTGTCACGCTGTGTGGCATCGGTGGATTTCAAAAGGCTGGAGGCACCGCTGGCGGCACAGCTCGGTGCCTTTCCCCCTTACGGTTCGCAACGCAACTTCGGTGCCAGCAGTCTTGAATGGTGTTGGCTGGCGGACGGCCGCTTTCATCTTTATCTGCACGGCGGGCAGAAACTGTGGGATTATGCTGCCGGCAGCCTGATCCTGGCCGAGGCGGGAGGCATCACAACCACGCTCAACGGTGAAGAAGTATTTATCTACGGTCTCAAACCCCGGTCCGTGGTTGCGGCGGCTTCGCTCGCACTGTTTAAGCAATGGAAGACCTGGATCGACGAAAACTGGAAATCGCCATAAAGTAGATCACTCTGTTTCCGCCGACAATCGCTGTAGCGCGCACAAAATCCTGTTTATGGGGAGATAACGAATTGAGTAGGTCCCGTATCGGCTATTGCCCTAAAACCGGGCGTGAGCGAAAATGCCCGCGTTTCGAGGAGCTGTGCCAAGGCCCCGGTTGCCGAGGGAAATCAGGAACGGCAACCTTGTTAACTATATAAGAATTACCTGGCGTTTCGGGTTTCCGCTCCCTGTGATGAATAAGCTGCCCATCGGTGCCAGGGTTTTTTGTTGTCGGAAATGGCACTCACCGCGGCCGCGAAACGATAACGAACCGATTTCGGGCCGGCAAGAATTCGAGTATTGAGGATCAATCCATGACCGTAGAAACCCAAACCCACAAGGCGGGCGAAGGCAAGGCATTAAGCAACCGGCGCGTGCTGGCGAATGCCATTCGTGCGCTTTCCATGGACGCGGTGCAACAGGCCAACTCCGGACACCCCGGGGCCCCCATGGGCATGGCCGACATCGCTGAAGTGTTGTGGAATGAATTTCTTAAGCACAACCCGGCCAACCCGAAGTGGGCCGACCGCGACCGCTTCGTGCTTTCCAACGGCCACGGTTCAATGCTGCTTTACAGCCTGCTTCATCTGACCGGTTACAACTTGCCGATGGAGGAAATCAAGAATTTCCGCCAGCTGCATTCCAAGACTCCGGGCCATCCCGAGTACGGCTACGCACCCGGTGTTGAAACCACTACCGGTCCGCTGGGCCAGGGGATCAGCAACGCCGTTGGCATGGCGATCGCCGAGAAGGTACTGGCCGCCCAATTCAACCGCGACAATCATCAAATTGTCGATCATTTTACTTACGTGTTTCTCGGCGATGGCTGCCTCATGGAAGGTATCTCGCACGAGGCCTGTTCGCTGGCCGGGACCTTGGGCCTGGGCAAACTCATCTGTTTCTATGACGACAACGGTATTTCCATCGACGGTCACGTGAAAGGATGGTTCACTGACGACACCCCGAAACGCTTCGAGGCCTACAGCTGGCACGTGATTCCGAAGGTCGACGGACACGATCCGGAAGCCGTTCGCAAGGCGATTCAGGAAGCGCGTTCGGTCAAGGACAAGCCGTCCATGATTTGCTGCAAAACCGTGATCGGTTATGGCGCACCCAATCTCAGCGGCAGTCACGATTGTCACGGCGCCCCTCTCGGTGCCGAGGAAGTGAAGGCCTCGCGCGAAAACCTGGGCTGGACCCATGAGCCGTTCGTGATCCCGAAAGAGATCTACGCCGGTTGGGATGCCAAGGCCAAGGGTGCGATCACTGAAAAAACCTGGAATGACAAGTTCGTCGCCTACCAGAAGGCGCACCCGGAGCTGGCTGCCGAATTCGAGCGGCGCATGAAGGGCGAGTTGCCCAATGATTGGAACGCCAAGGCCGAGGAGTTCATCAAATCCGTGGATGCCAAAGCCGAGACCATCGCCTCGCGCAAGGCCTCACAGAATGCCCTGAACGGCTACGGTCCGATGCTGCCCGAGTTTCTTGGCGGTTCCGCGGACCTCGCCGGTTCCAATCTAACCATCTGGAAGGGATCGAAAGGCCTCGGCAAGGCTGTCTCGGACGGCAATTACATCTATTATGGTGTGCGCGAGTTCGGTATGTCGGCGATCATGAACGGTATCGCCCTGCATGGTGGATTCATCCCCTACGGCGCCACCTTCCTGATGTTCTCCGAATACGCGCGCAATGCCCTGCGCATGGCGGCATTGATGAAAATCCCGTCGATTTTCATCTACACCCATGACTCGATTGGTCTCGGCGAAGACGGCCCGACCCACCAAGCGGTGGAACAGACCGCCACGCTGCGATTGATCCCGAACATGTCGGTGTGGCGTCCGTGCGACGCAGTTGAGAGCGCGGTCGCCTGGAAGCTCGCCATCGAGCGTAAAAAGGGCCCAAGCTGCCTCATCTTCTCGCGCCAGAATCTGCCGCACCAGAAGCGCAGCGCCGAACAGATTGCCGCCGTCCGCCGCGGCGGTTATATCCTTTCCGAGGCCGAAGGCGGCAAGCCGCAGGCCGTCATCATCGCCACTGGCTCCGAGGTCGGCATCGCCATGGAAGCGCAGAAGCTACTGACCTCCAAGGGCAAGAAGGTGCGTGTGGTGTCGATGCCCTCGACCGACGTATTCGACGCTCAAGACGCAGCCTACCGCGAAGCAGTCCTTCCTCAAGGTGTTGCATGCGTCGCGGTCGAGGCCGGCGTCACTGATGGCTGGTTCAAGTACGTGGGCCTCAACGGAAAGATCGTTGGCCTCAACCGTTTCGGTGAATCCGCTCCCGCCGGTGCGTTGTTCAAGCACTTCGGTTTTACAGGCGAGAACATCGCGAAAGTGGTCGAGGAAATCTTATAAGCTCTCATTATTCATTCAGCGATCAGCTCAAGCCAGTTTGGCTGACAGCTACAGGTTTTCATTTAACTTTCTGGAGATTTGGTTATGGCAATAAAAGTCGGTATCAATGGTTTCGGGCGCATCGGTCGCATGGTGTTTCGCGCCACGATAAAGGATTTCCCCGACATTGAGGTCGTGGCGATCAATGATCTGCTTGAACCCGATTACCTGGCCTATATGCTGAAACACGACTCCGTGCACGGCCCCTTCAAGGGGGACGTCAAGGTCGACGGCAACAATCTCATCGTCAATGGCAAGAAAATCCGCCTGACTGCTATCAAGGATCCAGCCGAGTTGAAATGGAACGAGGTCGGTGCCGATATCGTGATCGAGTGCACCGGGCTATTCCTGACGAAGGAAACCTGCGACAAGCATCTCAAGGCCGGCGCCAAGAAGGTCGTGCAAAGCGCGCCGTCAAAGGATGACACCCCCATGTTTGTCTACGGCGTGAATCACGACAAGTACAAGGGTGAGGCCATCCTCTCGGCCGCTTCCTGTACCACCAACTGTTTGGCCCCCGTCGCCAAGGTGCTGAACGACAACTTCGGCATCAAGCGCGGCCTGATGAGCACGGTGCACGCCGCCACGGCCACCCAGAAAACTGTCGACGGCCCGTCCAACAAGGACTGGCGCGGTGGCCGCGGCATCCTCGAGAATATCATCCCGTCCTCGACCGGCGCCGCCAAGGCTGTCGGCAAGGTCATCCCCGAGCTGAACAAAAAACTCACCGGCATGGCCTTCCGCGTGCCAACCTCGGACGTGTCGGTGGTGGACTTGACGGTTGAATTGAACAAGGACGCCTCCTACGAGCAAATCTGCGAGGCCATGAAAAAGGCCTCCGATGGCCCACTCAAGGGCGTGCTGGGTTACACCAACGAGAAGGTGGTTTCCACTGATTTTCGCGGCAATACTTGCCCGTCGATTTTCGATGCCGATGCCGGCATTGCGTTGGATCCGAGCTTCGTCAAGGTTGTCGCCTGGTACGACAATGAATACGGCTACACCTGCAACTTGATGCGCATGGTGCAACACGTCGCCAAGTAATGGTGCTAACTCCGTGTGAAGGGACGAAGATACTCGAGCAACAATTTGAGTAAGCTTTGTGGCTGGGCGTATTTGTATTTATTTTTCTATTCAAGGTTAATCCATGTCTGTCATCAAGTTGAACGATCTCGATCTTAAGGGTAAGCGCGTCTTGATCCGCTCCGACCTCAACGTCCCGGTGAAGGACGGCCAAGTCACGTCCGATGCCCGCATCTCGGCTTCGTTGCCAACCTTTCAGTACTGTCTCAAGGCAGGCGCCAAAGTAATGGTGATGTCACACCTGGGCCGCCCGACCGAGGGAGAGTACAGCGAAGAAAACTCGCTGAAGCCCGTGGCCGATGATCTATCGAAAAAGCTCGGCAAACCCGTGCGTTTGGTCAAAGACTGGGTGGACGGCGGCTTCGACGTGGCATCCGGTGAACTGGTGTTGCTTGAAAACGTGCGCTTTAACAAGGGCGAGAAAAAGAATGTCGAAGAGACCGCGAAGAAGTATGCGAAACTCTGCGACGTGTTCGTCATGGATGCTTTCGGCACCGCGCATCGCGCTCAAGCCTCGACACACGGAGTGGCGCAGTTTGCGCCGGTCGCCTGTGCCGGCCTGCTGTTGACCGAGGAACTGGACGCGCTCACCAAGGCGCTGCTCAACCCAAAACGTCCGATGGTCGCCATCGTCGGCGGCTCCAAAGTGTCCACGAAGCTCACGGTGCTTGAATCTCTGTCCGAGAAAGTTGATCAACTGGTGGTTGGCGGCGGGATTGCCAATACCTTCCTCGCGGCGGATGACAAGAAGATCGGCAAATCGCTGGCCGAAATCGATCTGATCCCGACGGCGAAGAGCTTGATGGAAAAGATGCGAAAGCGCGGCGCCACGATTCCAATTGCGGTGGATGTGGTGGTCGGAAAAAAATTTGACGCCAATGAAAAGGCTGTGCTCAAAGACGCTGGCAATGTCGCCGATGATGATATGATCTTTGACATCGGTCCGAAGAGCGCTCAGGAACTGGCAGACATCATCTTGAAGGCTGGAACCGTGGTGTGGAATGGTCCAGTGGGCGTGTTCGAGTTCGACCAGTTCGGCGCCGGCACCAAAAAGATCGCCGAGGCGATTGCGAACACCAAGGCTTTTACTCTGGCGGGTGGTGGTGACACCATCGCCGCCATCCAGAAGTACAACATTTACGACAAGGTGTCTTACATCTCCACGGCGGGCGGGGCATTTCTGGAATTTCTCGAGGGCAAAAAACTGCCGGCAGTGGATATTCTCGAACAGCGTGCCAAAAAGTAGATATTTCGTGAACCGCAGATGTTTGCGCTTGCCTGCTATTTCTTATTCCTAAGGATTGACCTTGCATCGAAGAACCAAAATCGTCGCTACCTTCGGTCCTGCCACGGAAGACCCGATAGTTATCGACAAGTTGATCGAGGCCGGTCTGGATGTGGTGCGTCTCAACTTCTCTCACGACAGGCAAGAAGTCCATGTGCATCGCGCCCAAACCGTGCGTGAGCGTTCCAAGGCGCACGGCCGCGAGGTCGGTGTGGTGGTGGATCTGCAGGGGCCAAAAATACGTACCGGCAAATTCAAAAAAGGACCGATCACGCTAAAGGAAGGCGAAATGTTCGTCCTGGACGTGGATCTTCCGCTGGACGCCGGCACACCGGAGCGCGTGGGCGTAACGTACAAGGCGTTACCACAAGACGTAGATCGCGGCGCGACACTGCTGCTCGACGACGGGCGCATCGTGTTGTGGGTGGACCAGGTGGAAGGCAATGCGGTGATCTGCCGCGTGGTTGTCGGCGGGGAACTCTCGGACAACAAGGGCATCAATCGCCAGGGTGGTGGCCTCACGGCCAAGGCGCTGACCGACAAGGATCGCGAGGATATCCGCACCGCCGCCAAAATCCAGGCGGATTACGTTGCCATTTCCTTCCCACGCAGCGCCGACGACGTGAACGAAGCGCGGCAACTGCTGCGCGCGGCTGGCGGACACGGCGGCATCATCGCCAAGATCGAGCGTGCCGAGGCGGTGCAGAACATCGAGGCCATCATTGACTCCGCGGACGCGATCATGATTGCACGTGGTGATCTCGGGGTCGAGATTGGCGATGCCGCCGTGCCGCCGATCCAGAAACGGCTGATCAAGATGGCGCGCGAACGCAACAAGATTTCGATCACGGCAACTCAGATGATGGAGTCGATGATTGAAAATGCCATTCCAACTCGCGCCGAAGTCTCCGATGTGGCCAATGCCGTGATCGATGGCACCGACGCCGTCATGCTGTCGGCCGAGACGGCCGTCGGCAAACATCCGGTGGCGGCGGTGATGGCCATGGACCGGGTGTGTCGGGTAGCCGAAGAGGAGCCCGATGTCAGCCTGTCCGCGCATCGCATGCGCGCCACGTTCAAACGCGTCGACGAAGCCATTGCCATGGCCACCATGTATACCGCGAATCATCTGGCGGTGAAGGCGATCGCCGCCCTGACAGAATCCGGCTCTACTGTTCTGTGGATGTCACGCATCAGCTCGGCAGTCCCCATCTACGCCTTGACGAGTCAAGTCGAGACGCGCAGAAAGGTTAGCCTTTACCGCGGCGTTTACCCCGTCGCATTCACCGTCACAACATCGGATCACGCCACGGTCAACAAGGAAGCGATCGAAGAATTGCAACGTCGAGGCACGGTACGGGACGGCGATCTGGTTATCATCACCAAGGGCGATTTGACCGGCGTTATGGGCGGTACCAACGCCATGAAGATAGCCACGGTAGGCAACCTGCCGGAATTTTGACCGCCCCCGTGGTATTTCTTGCTGAGACGGCGGTTTTCTTGAACAGACTCGGCCGTGCTGATAGGCTAGCGCGGCTTTTTGCCTTAGGCACGCCGAGCCGGGCGCCCTAAGCATGGGATCCGAGTAAGGTGAATAATGCGTAGCAGCGGCAAGACACGTGTACCGCGGTGCCGAGGGGGGTAGCAGAACGATAAGGTGCCGTGGCTTACGCGTTCTCGAGCTCCGGAATGTCCGTTCCCTCCCG
>DATCZH010000053.1:0-4148 GCA_036526015.1 Sulfuricaulis sp. | reverse complement strand
AACAGAATCTTGCCCCAGTGATTGAAATAGCTTTCCTGCAGCAATGAGAGCGGCCCGATCCAGGGCAGCGGGAACTTCCCTGGCAACGGTTCAACGTCATAGTTGAAGTCGAGCAGCATCGCCTTGTGATGCCCAGTTTCGACGAAGCAGTTAGCATGACCGTCGAACGAGGCCAAGGGCCTGCGCCCGTCCATCTCCCGCAGCAGATTTTCGACCAGCGTCTCAGCCTCGAAGTGCGCCACAGAACCGGCCTTGGATGTGGCGACATTGGAATTGTCGCCGATGACGTAGATGTGCTCGTCCTTGCGGCTCTTGAGTGTGCGGGGCTCAGTGAGTGCATAGCCGCTTTCATCCGCGAGGCCGGCGTCGGTGAGCACCGACGGCCCGAGGTTGGGCGGGATCATGCACAGCAGATCATAGCTCACACTTTTCCCTTCGAAGGAATGCAGGGTTTTGGTTTGCGCGTCCAACCGCTCGACGGTGAAATCGGTCACGATGTCGATCCCCTTGCGGCGGGCAACCTCGGTCATGATTTCACTCGCTACCGGTTTGGTGAAAGCGCCCGATAGCGGTGTAACCAGCGTAATACTGACCCGACCGCGCCGGCCCAGACGCTGATAGTAATAGTCGGCAAGAAATACAAACTCGATCGGCGCCACTGGGCACTTGATGGGCATGTCGGCGATGTTGAGCACCAGCCGCCCACGATCCAGGTCCGCCAGCGCCTGTTGCATGCGCAGTGCACCATCGACAGTATAAAAGGTGTGCGCGCCGCCGCTGTCCATCGCCGCCGAAAACCCGTCGATTTCCCCCGTGCCCAGGCGGCAGCCCAGCGCCAACACCAGCCAGTCGTATTCGAGCGTCCCGCCGCTAGTTTGCACCCGACGCGCGGCGGAGTCGATTGACTCGACTTCGGCCTGGATGAATCGGGCGCTCTGCGGCAGCGGATCGCGGATCGGGCGTGTGATGTGTTCGCGGCGCTTGTAGCCGTAAAGACGGAACGGCAGAAACAGCATGCCCGGCTGGTAAACGTGCTCGGTCGCGCGGTCCACGACAGTGACCGACCACTCGTCGCGAGCCAGCTTTCTCGACAGCATGTTGGCAATAAGCGCGCCTGCCGTGCCCGCCCCGAGAATCAGGATTTTTTTCATGGGCAATCTCCACAGCGTCATGGAGCAAATTATTTATAATACGCCCAAGCAATAATGCAATTCCTGATACAAATCAAATGTCGTCGCGCGCGCAAAAGACGCCACTAAGCATTGAATTGAAAATATATAAGCCCTTGCAATTATTGCCCCTTGACGGCGATTCCGCATCTATTGACACATTCAAACATTGAAACGGAAGTGCATGACATCACCGTCGTGAACGACGTAGTCCTTGCCTTCAAGACGCAGCTTCCCGGCCTCACGCGCACCGTGTTCGCCCCGGTAGTGGACGTAGTCTGCGTAGGATACGGTTTCGGCACGGATGAACCCGCGTTCGAAATCAGTGTGTATCACGCCTGCCGCTTGTGGCGCGTGTGCCCCCCGGCGAACGGTCCATGCCCGCACCTCCTTGGGACCGGCGGTAAAAAAAGTTTGCAAGCCGAGCAATTGGTAACCAGCGCGGATAACGCGATTTAATCCCGGTTCCTTAAGCCCCATGTCGGCCAAGAAGACTTGTTTCTCCTCAGCGTTCATGTCAGCCAGTTCCGCCTCAATTCGGGCACAAATCGGCACCACGACGGATTTTTCCGATCGCGCGAGTTCTTCCACCTGATCGAGATAGGGATTGTGACTGAAACCTTTCTCGTTCACGTTAGCTATATACATGAGCGGCTTGTCGGTCAGCAGGCAGAGTGGTTTCAACAGCTTGTGCTCCTCCTCACTCAGATCCAGGCTACGGGCCGGTTTGCCGCTGTTTAGATGCTTATGGATGCGGCTGAGCAGTTCGCGCAGCTTGATGTCATCCTTGCTGCCGCTCTTGGCATTTTTCTCGGCGCGCTGCATACCCTTATCGGCGGTCTCCAGGTCGGCGAGCGCAAGCTCGGTATTAATGGTCTCGATGTCCGTAAGCGGATTGATTATTCCCGAGACGTGCACAATGTTTTCGTCCTCGAAACAGCGCACCACATGGGCGATGGCGTCGACTTCACGGATATGGGCAAGAAATTTATTGCCCAAGCCCTCACCCTTCGAGGCGCCAGCCACCAGCCCCGCGATATCGACGAATTCAATCGTGGTCGGGAGAATTTTCTCGGGTTTGGCGATATCAGCGAGGGTTTGCAGACGCGGGTCCGGCACCTCGACAATCCCGACGTTCGGATCGATCGTGCAGAACGGATAGTTCTCCGCTGCGATACCCGCCTTGGTCAGCGCGTTGAACAACGTAGATTTACCGACGTTCGGCAGGCCGACAATACCGCATTTGAAACCCATCTATAAATCCTGTTTAGGTGATATGCGTGTGCAGGCTGTTCATTACTTTTTGAAACTCGCCGTGCACAATCTCCGCCAGATGTGCCTTGCCTTGCACGATGGCGGCATCGATCAATGTCTGCTCGGAAGGGGGAGCCTTTCTCAGAACATACGAAACCACCTGCGCGGCATTGCCTGGATGCCCGATCCCGAGGCGCAGACGGACGTAGTCGGATGTTCCCAGTTTTTCAGTGATATCGATAAGGCCGTTGTGGCCACCGTCACCGCCACCGACCTTCAGCCGGATTGTCCCCGGCGGAAGGTCCAGGTCATCGTGCACCACTAGGATTTCCAGCGCCGGTATCTTGTAGTAATGACAGAATTTCGATACCGCGTCGCCGCTGTGATTCATGAATGTCTGCGGCTCAAGTAACCAGATGTCCCGGCCACCCAAGCTGATTTTCCCAACGTTTGCCGTAAATCGGGGTTCTGCACGCAACGCCACACCGGCCGCATCCTGCAGCACGTCAAGAAAACGGAACCCGGCATTGTGTCGGGTCTCCGCGTATTCCGCGCCCGGATTTCCCAGGCCGACGATGAGGGAAATCCCTTGCGTCACGTAATACCTCCGCGATCGGGATTACTTGCCTTCCTTCTTGGCTTCGGGTTTCTTGGCCTCCGGCTTCTTCAAATCCGCTTTGGGGGGTTCGCCTTTCTTTGTTTCGCCGGGCTTGGCCTCGCCGGCTTTCGCTTCGCCGGGCTTGGCCTCGCCTTCCGCCGGGGTCACGGCCACAGCCGCTTCGCCTTCTGCGGGCGCTGCCACTACCGGGGCTTCTTCCACCACCTTGATGACCGAGATGGCCGCCACGGCGAGGTTGTCGCCGCCGTGCGCCAGGCTCGTGATCGCTACGCCTTCCGGCAGCTTGATGTCCTTGAGATGCACTGACTCGTTGAGGTTTAAAGCCGACAAGTCCACCGTGAGGAATTCTGGCAGGTCCTTGGGCAGACAGGTGATGTCGATTTCATTCATGAGATGCGTCACGATGCCCCCCTCCAGCTTCACGCCCGGGGCCACATCGCCACCCACGAAATGGATCGGCACTTCCATGTGGATCTTCTCGGTGGCGCTGATGCGTTGCAAATCAACGTGCATCACGATGGGCTTGAAGGGATGCATGTGGACGTCACGCAGAATAGCCTGGTCGGTCTCGCCTGCCACGTTCACGGTCAGAATCGAGGTGTGGAATTTTTCGTTCGCCAAGTGGCGCGCCATCAGATTATGGTCCAGCGCTACCGTCATGGGTTCTTTTCCCGCGCCATAAAGGACGGCGGGAACCTTGCCACTACGGCGAAGGCGGCGGCTCGCACCCGTTCCTTTCGCTGAGCGTGGCTCGGCAGTCAATTCAAATTTTGTGCTCATCGTCAGTCTCCAGAGTAATTAACCAATCCCCCATTCCTGCGACCAGGGATGGAGGGCACAGAATGGCCCGGGCCAAGGCCCGGTGCCGAAACATCAGTCCATGAACAGCTCACTGACCGAATCCTCTTCCGCGATGCGCCGCATGGACTCGGCGAGCAGTTCGGCCACGCTCAGCTGGCGGATGCGCCGGCAGGCCTTAGCCTCGGGTTTGAGCGGGATGGTGTCGGTCACCACCAATTCATCAAGCTGGGATTTGCTGATCCGGTCCACCGCTTTTCCGGATAACACCGGGTGCGTGCAATACGCCAATACCTTTTTGGCACCAT
>DATCZH010000052.1:0-9517 GCA_036526015.1 Sulfuricaulis sp. | reverse complement strand
GCAGGGCTTGCCGGGATAAACCTCATGTCCGCGGATATTCATCCGCACCCAGCCATCACAGCACGCCGTGCAGGTTCCGCAGTGACGTTCCGCGGCGGTGGTCGGTTCGACGGAACTGGTGTCTGTAGCCGTCTGTTGCTGTGAACTTCCACAACACTTTTTATATTTTTTGCCGCTGCCGCAGGGGCACGGATCATTGCGTTCGGGCTTCATGCCGGGGATTCTAAAGCACGATGGGCCCGACAATACATATCACTTCTCAGGCAAACCCATTCAACGAATAAAAAAGGCCGCCCGCGGGCGGCCTTGGAAACGAATGGAAAATTGTTCAGCGCTTTGAGTATTGCGGCCGCTTGCGCGCCTTGTGCAGGCCGTATTTTTTACGCTCGACGGCGCGCGAGTCGCGCGTGACATAGCCGGCCTTGCGTAAGGTGGGACGCAGCGACTCATCGTAGGCCATCAGGGCACGCGTGATGCCGTGACGGATGGCACCGGCTTGACCACTGGGTCCACCGCCGGCCACATTCACTCTGACATCGAACTTGTTTTCCATGTCCACTGCCACGAACGGCTGGCGCACGATCATGCGTGCTGTTTCACGGCCGAAATAGTCATCGAGTGACTTGCTGTTAATGGTAATTTCACCCTTGCCGGGCTTCAAGGTGACACGCGCCGTCGAAGTCTTGCGCCGTCCGGTGCCGAGATGGGTGTTTGCCTGAGCCATAATAGAATTTATTCCCGAAATTAGATTTCCAATACTTTGGGGCTCTGGGCGGCATGCCGATGATCGGCGCCACGATAGACCTTGAGCTTGCGAAACATCTGGCGGCCAAGAGGATTCTTCGGCAACATGCCGCGCACCGCGGTTTCAATAACTTTCGCCGGAGATTTTTTCATCATGTCCTGAAAGCTCGACGCTTTCAGACCACTCTGGTACCCGGAGTAACGGTTATAGATCTTGTCCCGACTCTTCTTGCCCGTGACCTGGAGTTTGCCGGCATTGATGATGATGATGTAATCCCCCGTGTCCACGTGCGGGGTATATTCGGCCTTGTGCTTGCCACGCAGGCGCCGCGCCACTTCCGTCGCCACGCGTCCCAGCACCTTGCCGGTGGCATCGATCACGTACCAGTCACGCTTGATGGTTTCCTGTTTGGCGGAAAAAGTTTTCATGCAAATATTTCAAATGAATCAGCTGGAAGACATGCTGGCGTGATGTGACTCGACGCTGCCCCCGACCGGAAAGCGGCGCATCTTACAAAAGACGCTACGGATATACAAGGAAAAGTCTGAAATGGCCGGGAAAAATAGATACGGCAAATTGTCGCAACGAACTGGAATTCAGGCAAAAAAAAGGCGTGGCCTAGAAGCCACGCCCGAACCACCACTAGGAGGATGGAGGAGCCATTACTCGGCGCCACGGCGCCGTAAAGAAATCGTTCAACTACCTATATTCAGCTTAGCAAGCTTCGGGCCAATCGCCAGGAGGCAAATGAATATTGAATATAATTATTATCTAATATTTCTACCCATTGTCAATACATTCCCTTAAGTCTCACAGTAATTATCTAATATAAATGTAACTTATTGATTTAATATGATTAACAAGTTTTTTTAGGACTATCAGATAGTAACATTTGGCATGAAACAGTGCCAGAACGGGCTCATGAAAAATTTGAGGAGAGGCTTAATCCGTCATTTTGAGTCGTTTAACTACCCGGCCCTGGCGCAGATGCTGATCAATGATTTCATCGATATCCACCTGATCCACATAGGTATACCAGGTACCTTCGGGGTATATGGCCATGACGGGTCCTTCCTCGCAGCGGTCCATGCAACCCGCCTGATTGATGCGCACGCCGCCCCTGCCGTCCATCCCCAGTGACTTGATCCGTTCCTTGGCGTAGTCGCGCATTTTCTGGGCAGGATGATTGGCGCAGCAGGCGCTTCCGTCCTCCCGGCGGTTCACACAGAAAAAAACATGATAGCGGTAGTAGGCCATGGATCAGGCAAGTTGCACGCATGAGGCAACAAACGATAACGTAGCGGAATTATAGGATATTGGCCCGCCTCGGGCATATTTTTCCCGCGCCCCAAGGCGCCGATCGCCAAATTTTGGATTCCATCATTCACATCAAACAAGAGGCCACCAAATGCGTGGCTTGCGGGCTGTGCCTGCCTCACTGTCCCACCTACAACCTGTTGCAGGATGAAGCCGAGTCGCCGCGTGGGCGCCTGTCCTTGATGCTGGCCCTGGCGCGGAAAGACCTGCCGTTGAATGCCAAACTGGAATCCCATCTTGCGCGCTGCCTGAATTGCCGCGCCTGTGAAAAGGTCTGCCCTTCCTATGTTGGTTTTGGTCTGGCGCTCGATTCCGCGCGCGCCGTCATCGAATCGCATCGCGCCGAAGCCGGACTGCCGGTATCCAAATCCACGTCACTGATTGAGTGGCTGGTGGAAAAACCCGCCAGGATGCGAAGGCTGGCAAAACTCCTGAGACTCTATCAGCAGACAGGACTGCAATGGTTGGTGCGAACCACGCGCATGCTTCGACTCCTCCGATTGGACAATCTCGATGCCGACATTCCACGGCTTGCGCCCCAAAAAGACTTGGCCGAATTCCATTCAGCGACGGATAAATCGAATGGAAAAGTGATCTTGTTTTCCGGTTGCCAGGCCGATATGGCCGACCAGCCTGCATTGGCTTCCTCGATTCGTCTGCTTAAGCGGCTGGGATACGAAGTGCGTGTGCCGGCGAAGCAGAATTGCTGCGGCGCGTTACATCTGCACGCCGGACATCACGGGAAAGCCATCGAGCTCATGCGGAAGAATATCGATGCTTTCTCCGGGGGGAACGAGGCGATTGTAAGTGTCGCCAGTGGCTGCACGGCGACTCTGGGAGAATACAATAAATACCTTAATGACGATAAAAGCGCCGCTGGATTTTCTGCCCGTGTCAGGGATATCAACCAGTTTCTGGAAGGAGCGACCTGGTCGGAAGATATTTCCTTTTACCCTCTGCCCCGGCGTATCGTCGTGCACAACCCTTGCACGTTGAGTCATGTCTTGCGGCAGGAAGACAAACCCTACACCCTTCTGGCGAAAATACCCGGAATGGAAATTCTCCCCCTCCCGGAGAATAACCAGTGTTGTGGAGCCGCCGGCGCCTATCACCTGACCCAGACACCGATCGCCAAGCGGCTGCGTGATCCAAAAATAATGCATCTTAAGCGTCTCGCCCCCGATGTTCTGGTCACCTCGAATCCCGGTTGCGCAACGTTCCTGGGAGCCGGATTGCGCGAGGTGGGGCTCACCACCGAAGTCCTGCATCCGGTGACCCTGCTCGCCCGGCAGTTGAAACCATAGCGCCTTCCTTGTGGCGCGAGCTTTCCAGCGATATCGTTATATAGAGATGAGTGACCGCACCCTTAATACCCTTGACCGCCTGGTGGGACATCTCGACCAGGCGTTGCATACCGTCTTCGGGCCGGCGCCGATGCCAGTACGGCCCAGTCCGGCAAGGGACAAGGAAGAGGCCGGGTTGAAGGCAACGGAACGTGAATTATCGGGACGCCTGATGCGCATCAACCACGCAGGAGAAATCTGTGCCCAGGCCCTGTATCAGGGCCAGGCCACCACGGCCCGGCTGCCCGAAGTGCGTGGAAAAATGGATCAGGCGGCGCAAGAGGAGAACGATCACCTCGCCTGGACCGAGGAACGCATTCGCGAGCTCGGCAGTCACACCAGTTATCTCAATCCGCTGTGGTATGCCGGTTCATTCGCCATTGGCGCGTTTGCGGGCCTCGCCGGCGATAAATGGAGTCTGGGATTCGTCGCGGAAACCGAAAAACAGGTAGTGAAACATCTTGAAAGTCATTTGCAGCGGCTTCCGACGGAGGATCTCAAAAGCCGGCAAATATTGGAACAGATGCGCAATGACGAAGGCCTCCACGCCACGGTTGCCATCGAATCGGGGGGAGTCCCATTGCCGGAACCCGTGCGGCAATTGATGCGCTTCGCCTCGAAAATAATGACCCGCACGGCCTACTGGCTATAAACTATTTCCTTGCCGGTGGCGCGAGGTAAATCAGCTGCACGGTGTTGCCCGCCGGATCCCGGCAATAGAAACTGCGCGCGCCGTCGCGGTGGGTTTTGGGTTCCTTCAGCATCGCCACGCCTTTCGATTTCAGAAAAGCGAACCAAGCGTCCACATCTCCAGCTTCATCGACCACAAACCCGATATGGTCGAGCCGCTGGACGGATTCAGGGTCAATGACAGCGACGGCACGATGCAACGCCAGATTATCTGAGCCGCTGGTGAGATAAAGGTTGTCCGCATCCGGCCGCCACTGCACCCGCATGCCCAGGAGTTCCGTGTAAAACCGCTCGCACGCCTCGAGATCCTTAACGTTCAGCGCCACATGACGCAGTCCTGTGGTGGCGGACGGACGCATCAGAACCTGTCACCCCGTTCACGTATTTTCATTCCTGCTCCACGATTTCAAAATCGTGAGTGATCTTAGCGGTTTTGCCGAGCATGATGGACGCGGAGCAATACTTGGTCGCGGAAAGCTCGATGGCATGCTGGACCTTTTTGGCGTCCAGGTTCTTCCCGGTGATGACAAAATGGATGTGTATGTTCGTGAACACCTTGGGGTCGGTTTCAGCACGCGTGGCCTCCACCTCGGCAATACAACCTGATATTTCTTGACGAGACTTACGCAGAATATGCATGACGTCAAAGGCGTTGCACCCACCCATGCCGATCAGCACCAGTTCCATGGGCCGGGAACCCTTGTTCTGGCCACCGGCCTCCGGCGCACCATCCATGATCACGGCATGCCCGCTGTCGGATGTGCCGGAAAAACTAACATCTCCAGTCCACTTGATAGTCGCTTTCATGATTTCCTCACCCGATGTGGCATCGAGACATTGAACAGTTCAGACAATTTTTTCCCCGGCTCGGCCGCCTTCATGAAGGCCTCGCCCACCAGAAAAGCTTGCACACCCTGTGCCCGCAGACGCGCGACTTCTTCCGGCGTATGTATTCCGCTTTCCGTGACAATCATGCAATCTTCCGGGATGTTCTGGCGTAATCTCAGCGTGGTTTCCACCGTAGTATGAAAAGTCTTGAGGTCGCGGTTATTGATGCCGATCAAGGCCGGTTGGAGCGCCAGTGCACGCTCGAGTTCCAGCGCGTCGTGCACCTCGACCAGCACGTCGAGGCCGAGTTCCAGCGCCAGGGCATTCAATTCACGAATCCGGGTATCGTCCAAGGCCGCCACGATCAAAAGCAC
Organism: Sulfuricaulis sp.; assembly: GCA_036526015.1. GTDB lineage: Bacteria > Pseudomonadota > Gammaproteobacteria > Acidiferrobacterales > Sulfurifustaceae > Sulfuricaulis. Next base: position 4,220 of record DATCZH010000052.1, on the reverse strand, counting down.
AGCGTCCGCGCCGATCGTGCGCGCCTCGTAAACCTGATAGGGATCAATGGTGAAATCCTTGCGCAATACCGGCAGTGCGCAGGCCTCGCGCGCCTGCTGCAGATGCGCATCGGCTCCCTGGAAAAAGTCTACATCCGTCAATACCGACAGGCAGGTGGCGCCATGGAGCTCGTAACTTCTGGCGATATCGGCTGGACGGAAGTCCGCGCGCAACAGGCCTTTGCTGGGACTGGCCTTCTTGATCTCTGCGATCACGGCCGGCTGGCCGGTGCTAATCCGGTTCCGGATCGCGCGAAGAAAACCGCGTGGCGGCGATGTTTCCTGGAGGCGCTTTTTCAACTCTGCCAATGGCCGTCGGCGCGTTCGATCGGCAATTTCTTCGGCTTTGCGCGCCAGGATCTTCCGGAGAATGTCCGGCGGTGCGTTCATGGAGCGGCCAGTTTTTTACTCAGGGTAATCAGGTCATGCAGCTTCTTTTGGGACGCACCACTGGCAATCACCGATTGCGCGGCCTTGATGCCGGCGCCGAGATCAGGGGCCAATCCGGCGACATAAATCGCCGCCCCGGCATTCAGCACCACGACATCGCGTGCTGGCCCGGGTTCGTTTTTCAGCACGGAATTAATCATTGCTAGGCTCTCGGCCGGGCTGCTGACAACCAGCTTCGAGGCTTCGTTGCGTTTCAGACCGAATTGCTCCGGTTGAATCGTGAACGCCCTAACCCTCCCCTGTTTCAGCTCTGCCACGTGTGTGAGCGCACCGATGCTGATCTCGTCCATGCCATCCTCGGCATGCACCACGAGCACATGTTCGCTTCCCAGCCGTTGCAACACCTCGGCCAGCGGCTCGACCCACTCTTTCGAAAACACGCCCAAGACCTGGTGGGGGGCTTTGGCCGGATTGGTCAGCGGCCCGAGCAGGTTGAAAATTGTGCGCACGCCCATTTCACGCCGCGGCCCGATGGCATGTTTCATCGCCCCGTGGTGTTTGGGCGCGAACATGAAGCCCACGCCTACTTCATTTACACACCGCGCGACCTGTTCCGGCGTCAGTTCCAGGTTTACGCCCGCGGCTTCCAGCACATCGGCGCTGCCCGACTTGCTCGAGACCGAGCGATTGCCGTGCTTGGCCACCTTGCCGCCGGCGGCAGCCACAACGAAGGCGGAAGCCGTGGAAATATTGAACGTGCTGGCGCCATCACCTCCGGTGCCGCAGGTATCCACGAGATGCGGACCGCTGACATTTACAGGCGTGGCCAGTTCGCGCATGACTCCGGCGGCCGCGGCAATTTCTTCGACGGTTTCGCCTTTCATGCGCAGGCCGATGAGAAAACCGCCGATCTGCGCCGGCGTAGCCTGTCCGGTCATGAGCAGGCGCATGACCGCGCGCATGTCGTCACCGGACAGGTTATGCCGCTCAATCACGGCGCGAATGGCCGATGGCATGTCCACGATCAGTTCGCCTGGCGGTGTTGGGTCAGAAAATTATTGAGCATATCGTGTCCGTGTTGCGTCAGGATGGACTCCGGATGGAACTGCACGCCCTCGACCGGCAGGGTCTTGTGGCGTACGCCCATGATCTCGCCGTCATCGGTCCGGGCGGTGACCTCGAGGACATCCGGAACGGTGCTGGGGTCAATCACCAGCGAATGATAGCGCGTTGCCTCGAACGGATTCGGCAATCCGGCAAACACGCCTTTGTTTTCATGCCGGATCATGGAGGTTTTGCCATGCATCAGTTGCTTCGCCCGCACAATCTTTCCGCCGTAGGCCTGGCCGATACTCTGATGTCCGAGACAGACTCCCAGAATAGGAAACTTGCCACCCAGCTTTTGTATGGTTTCCACGGAAATTCCCGCCTCGTTCGGTGTGCAGGGACCCGGGGAGATCACAATGTAATCCGGTCCGAGTTTCTCGATATCCGCTACCGTGATCTGGTCATTGCGTGCCACACGCACATCCTCCCCCAGTTCGCCCAGATATTGCACAAGGTTGTAGGTAAAGGAGTCGTAGTTGTCGATCATCAGTAACATGTTGTTATTATTCGCGAGCGACCGATGGCAATGAATCTTGATTGCGCGTCATACCCTTTCTGCCATTGACGGCCCTGAATCCGAATTGTTGGTAGAAGATATCGGTGTAATAACCCAGCGTCAGAACAACAAAGATTAGAGCACGCAACACCCTTTTGGATCCCCTCAATTTGTTGATTCCTCTGAAGACTTCGATGGAAAACCCGTGCTCTGCAAGGGTGCGCCGGATGCTGCGCTCCGTGAAAAATCGCAAATGCGTCCTGTCCATAATCCCCTGATCACGATACACCCACTCCTTGTGCAGCAACAACTCACGCAGGCAGTAGTAATAACGCATATTGGGAATCGAGGCGATTAGGTAACCTCCTTCCCGCAGCTTCCCGCTGATTGACTCGAAAAAGGCATCATGATCCGGCAAGTGCTCGATGACATCGTTGCAGATCACGAGGTCAAAATAGTTTTCCGGCAGCGATGGCTGCACGGCGTCATAAGTGCCAATCAGCACGCGGTGCAGACGCTGACTGGCGATCTTGGTTGACGCTTCATGCATCTCGACACCCCATATCTCACAGTCCGGATTCAAACTTCCGGCAAAACCACCCTCGCCACAGCCGATCTCCAACACATGCTGGTAATCGGACAGGAGAAACGACGCCATTTCCGGCCGGTGGCCACGATGGTATCGGTCGTCTTTCATGAGGCGCCACCCGCTTTGATGGCGGATTGACTCAGACCCTGGCTGGCCATGGACACGGCCCGGAAGATGGCACGCGCCTTGTTCATGGTTTCGTTCCATTCATTGCGGGGCACGGAGTCGGCGACGATACCGGCACCGGCCTGAATGTAAAGTGTCCTGCCCTTGATCACCGCGGTGCGGATGGCGATGGCGGTGTCCATATTGCCGTTCCACCCGATGTAGCCGACCGCGCCAGAATATATCCCACGGCGCGTCGGTTCGAGTTCGTCGATGATTTCCATGGCGCGCACCTTGGGTGCCCCGCTCACCGTGCCGGCCGGGAAGGTGGCACGCAACACATCGATGGCGTCCATCTCCGGTTTCAGTTCGCCCGTGACGTTGGACACAATATGCATGACATGCGAGTAACGCTCAATAACCATTTGATCTGAGACCTGCACGCTTCCCACCTTCGCCACCCTGCCAATATCGTTTCGTCCCAGGTCCACCAGCATGATGTGTTCGGCACGCTCCTTGGGATCCGCCAATAATTCTTTCTCCAGCGCCTGATCTTCGGCCTCCGTTTCGCCGCGTGGGCGCGTGCCGGCAATCGGGCGCACGGTCACGAGGCCATCCTCCAGGCGCACCAGGATTTCCGGCGAGGAACCGACGACATGAAAATCTTTCAGGTCCAAGAAATACATGTAGGGCGATGGATTGAGCGTGCGCAGCGCGCGGTAGAGGTCAAGCGGTGCCGCGTGAAACGGGATGGCCAGGCGCTGCGACAGCACTACTTGCATGATATCCCCCGCACGGATGTACTCGAGACAGCGCTCGACCGCCTTCTCAAAGCCTTCCTGCGTGAAGCCCGAAACGAAGTCGGTCTCCCCCACGGCCTTGCCATTCTCCGGAGCCATGGCGCGCGGGATGGACTCGCTCAGCCCGGCCACCAGTGCCTCCAGCCGCGCATTGGCCAGGGTGTAGGCATCGGCCATGGCGGGATTCACATGGATCACGACGTACAGCCGTCCCTGCAAATTGTCAAACACGATGACTTCGTCCGACACCGTCAACAGGATATCGGGCGCGCCGATGGCATCGGGCTTGGCCATTGGACCTAAGCGCGGTTCCACGTAGCGGATGGTTTCGTAGCCGAAATAGCCAACCAGTCCACCGGTGAATCGCGGTAATCCGTGAATCTCCGGCACGGTGTACTGCGCCCGGAACCGGTCCACGGCTTCCAACGGGTCGGGCGCCGTTTCACGCTGAACCACCTTGCCATCCTTCTCGACAATCACTTCGTTGCCGGTGACGCGCAGGAGCGTGCGCGCCGGCAGGCCGATGATGGAATAGCGCCCCCATTTTTCGCCGCCCTGAACCGATTCGAACAGATACGAATACGGCCCGCGCGCGAGCTTGTGGTAAACACTCAGGGGAGTATCAAGGTCAGCGAGGACCTCGCGCATCAGGGGGATGCGGTTGAAACCTTGAGAAGCGTATTTATCGAATTCT
>DATCZH010000051.1:0-3354 GCA_036526015.1 Sulfuricaulis sp. | reverse complement strand
GAGTGAAGAATTTCAGACGGAACTTTCTTGGGAGGAGGCGGTAACGCGCTACCTCGAGGACCATCCCGATTATTTTTTACGGTACCCGGAAACCCTCTCGCGTCTATTTTTATCACACGAAACCGGTGGCAAGGCGGTATCGCTGATCGAGCGCCAAGTGCAGGTACTGCGCGACCAGAATCAAGCATTGCAACGCCAATTGCGCGAGCTCGTCAACAATGCGCGCGAAAACGACGTCTTGACTAGTCGTTTGCACCGCTACGCGACTGCCATGCTCGGCTGCAGTTCACTTGATGATGTGCTGGACACGACATATGACCTGCTGCGCCAGGAATTCAAGCTTGATGCCGTGGTCATCTTGCTGCAAGGACGCCCGTCTCAGGGTGGGCGCGCAGAACTCGTCCCGGAGGACGATAAACGGCTCAACGCACTGTTCCAGCAGTTCAGTTCGGGCAAGCCGATCTGCGGTGGCAAATTCGAGGACAGCCTGATGAGTTATCTTTTTAGTGGGCGCGCCACCGAAGTAAAATCCTCCGCGCTGATCCCACTGGGAGAGAAGCACCCCCATGGCGTGCTTGGGCTCGGGACACAGGATCCCTATCGCTTTCATCCCGGCATGGGAACAGTCTACCTCACACGGCTGGGCGAAATGCTCACGCACAGCCTCGCGCTTCATCGCAGGTAATTTTCTCGCGCGCCAGGATGAACGAGCGCGCCCGGCAAAACCTGGAAAAATTTTTCCGCCATCTCGGCGATGAGCGCCGCTTGTCGCCACTCACGTTGACGCATTACCGCCGCGATCTTTCCCAATGCGTGGCCTATTGCCAGGAGTCCAGCATCGTCGATTGGGAGGGTCTGACCCCGGCGGAAGTTCGCGGGTGGGTATCGGCGCTGCACCGGCGTGGACTTTCCGGCAAGAGCATTCAGCGCGCGCTCTCGGCGCTGCGCACCTATTTCCGTTATCTTCTGCGTGAGAGGGCCGTGACGCACAATCCGGCGAGCGGTGTGAGCGCGCCACGCTCAACGCGTCGTCTTCCCCGCACGTTAACGACCGATCAGGCCACGCGCCTGGTGACGCTCGACGCACGAGATCCACTCGCCACGCGTGACCGCGCGCTGCTCGAGCTCCTGTATTCCTCCGGCCTGCGGCTTTCCGAGCTGGTTGACCTTAATCTCTCTGAGCTCGATCTTTCCGCCGGCATCGTGCGAGTCACAGGCAAAGGTCGCAAGGTGCGCGACGTGCCGGTTGGCGCCAAAGCCCGCGATGCCCTGCGTCAATGGCTCTCGGTTCGTGTGTCATGGACCAGACCGGATGAAAGCGCCGTCTTCGTATCACTTCAAGGCAGACGTCTGGGCGGACGCGCCGTGCAGGCGCGTTTGCAAAGATGGGCGAAGCTACAGGAAATGGGCGTGCCGGTTCACCCCCACATGCTGCGTCATTCGTTTGCCAGTCACGTGCTGGAGTCGAGCGGCGATTTGCGCGCCGTGCAAGAGATGCTGGGACATGCCAATATTTCCACCACACAGATTTACACCCACCTTGATTTCCAGCACTTGGCGGGCGTCTACGACAAGGCACATCCGCGGGCGCGTAAGAAAACAACAACGTGAACGCAGCACACTATTACAGTATGCGCCGGCTCTCGCCCTATCAGGGCACGGTGCAGATCGCGGAAATGCCGGGATTTCGGGCGATGTCGTCTGATGGCCTCACTTGGCGCGTGCAGTTTCTGAATCAGCGTACACGGATTTCCAGTCACGCCGTGTGGCGCGCCGACGGCAGCGGCAACCTTATTGAAACCACGCGCACGAGCGATTTCATTCAGGCGCTGCAAAATCATCCGCCGTTTCCCTTTCCTCCGGAGGACAACCTGGAGTTATGGCTGCTGGATGCCCGGGAGCATAAACCACTTGCGATCCTGGCCAGCACCCTCGGCCACATCCATCCACCCAGGACGATGGACACCCGCTGGCACGTTACGCTGGCGGAGGATGACAGTTTTGTGGCACCGAGCCTTTCGTCGGGAATCCACGGCGTATCAACGTCGCACATCCCTCACAGCGCGGTTCTCAGTCGATGCGTGCAGAAGGCCGCGGGCCCGCTTGAGCGGGCACAATGGTTTCGTCGCGCGAAGGACGGCGGCGCCACTGGTTTACACGGCCACCGTCTTGATCAGGGACAGGTGGGCCGGCAACTCGATAACAATGATTTCCCTGAATTGCTGCTACGCGAGAAATGGGAAGCGGAGCCGGAGCGTAAGCTCGTCAGCGATTATCATGACTGGCAGGCGCCTCACCTGTTGACGCATACCACGTTATCGCACCTCACGCGCGATCGCCTCGAGCGTGCCGCCTGCCGTCAGGCTGAGAAACTCTACAAGGTCCGTCACTTCCTGCCGGAGATCATCAACCGCGATCTACTGAATGTCGCCTTCGTCGAGGCCGTCATCCGTCGATCAACCTAGGCCTGCGTCATGTAGGTGAATAATACCGCGGCTGACGGCTGTCCCGGGAAAGGCGTAAAATAGCATTATCCTTTCATATGGAGGCGCACAACATGCCGGCCAAATCAGCGAGGGACAAGATTATAGATGCCGCGCTCGAAATCGCTGGGCGTCAATCCTGGGAAAGTTTGCGCTTGCATGACGTAGCGGCGGAATTGAAGTTGGAATTGAACGATGTGCGCGCCTGTTTCCGTGAAAAGGAAGACATCACGGATGCGTGGTTCGACCGCGCGGACGCAATCATGCTACAGGCTGGCACAGACCCGAGTTTTTCCAGACTGACTTCACACGAGCGGATCCACCGGTTGATCATGACCTGGCTATCCGCGCTGGCACCGCACCGCCGCGTGACGCGGCAAATGATCTACGGGAAGTTCGAACCAGGCCATCTGCATTACCAGATTGCCGGTGTGCTTCGCGTGAGCCGTACAGTCCAGTGGGTGCGCGAAGTGGCTCACCGTGATGCGGTGCTTCCCTGGCGGGCCTTCGAAGAGACCGGACTCACGGCCATTTATCTCGCGACATTTTTCCACTGGATGCGCGATGAATCGGAAAACGCCCGTCGTACATCGGAATTTCTCGACAGGTTGTTGGGACGGGCGGGGCGCCTGGCGCAATGTTTCCCAAGGTCTTGTGAATCACGCTCTCAACCGGACAGGCCAACGCCTCCCGCGCCATAAGCAACGAACAGCTGTTATTTGGAGGCGTTTTTAGTGGCCGAATCATTCAAGAACATCCCGATAAAGACCACAACGGCCGGCAGCCAGGAACATTACGAGATCAAGAGCTGCGCCGAGGCCGAGCCGTACGCACTGCGTGTCATCGGCGACAGCATGGCCCCTGAATTCGT
>DATCZH010000050.1:0-2074 GCA_036526015.1 Sulfuricaulis sp. | reverse complement strand
CTCAAGTTCTTCGACTGGGCTTATCGCCATGGCGACAAGCTGGCCGATGCACTCGATTATGTGCCAATGCCGGCAAACGTGGTGAAACTGGTCGAAGAGGTCTGGAAAAAAGATATCAAGGACAGCAACGGCAAACCTGTCTGGACCGAGGCGGCAGTCAAGAAGTAATATTTCAAGGACATAAAGGGTTGCAGTCAGCGGGGTCCTCCGGGTCCCCGCTTTTCATTCTCACAACATCATAATGAACGGCAACCAATTACAAATTTCTGACGCTACCATCAGAAGATTACGTCTCATGGACCGGTCGTTCCAGGCCCTGACCACCGCCTCGGCCTGGTTTGTGCTGACTATCTTGGCCGGCATCATCGTTTCATTGTTTGTCGGGAGCTGGCAGGCCCTTGGCGAATTTGGGCCGGCGTTTCTTGTTAACGACGACTGGAATCCGGTAACTGAAAAATTCGGTGCCCTGGTCCCCATTTATGGAACACTCGTCAGCTCTTTCATTGCCCTGGTGATTGCCGTCCCGATTAGTTTCGGAATCGCCATTTTCCTCACGGAGGTATCCCCGCACTGGCTGCGCCGTCCGATCGGAACCGCCGTGGAACTGTTGGCGGCCATTCCCAGCATCATATACGGGATGTGGGGGCTGTTCGTTTTCGCGCCGGTGCTCTCGGAATATGTGCAACCCTGGTTGCAAGAAACCTTTGGCGACACCCCCTGGATCGGGGCGCTGTTTCAGGGGGCACCGCTCGGCATCGGCATGTTGCCGGCGGGATTCATTCTCGGGGTCATGATCATTCCTTTCATAACCGCGCTGATGCGCGATGTATTCGCCACGACGCCTAAGTTTCTCAAGGAGTCGGCCTATGCCATGGGCGCGACAAATTGGGAAGTCGTCTGGAACGTAGTCCTTCCGTATACACGCGTGGGCGCGGTGGGTGGAATTTTTCTTGGACTGGGGCGCGCGCTCGGCGAGACCATGGCCGTGACCTTCGTTATCGGCAATACTCACCGGTTCAGTCCCTCACTATTCGAGCCGGGCAACTCCATCGCCTCGACGCTGGCAAATGAATTTACGGAGGCCGTGGGCGACATGCATACCTCCTCGCTGATCGCGCTGGGACTTGTGCTGTTCATGATTACTTTTGTAGTGCTGACATTCGCCAAACTCTTATTGCTAGGGCTTGAGAGGCGTAACAGCTCTAAGAATTAGGAAACTGAATAATGGATTGGCGCTATTTGCGGCGACGTACCGTCAACATCGTGAACCTTTCGGGTGCGGTGCTCGCAACCGTTTTTGGCCTGTTCTGGTTGTTCTGGATCATCTGGACCACCCTCAGTTTCGGCATCACGGCAATCGACTGGAACTTGTTCCTTCTGGACACCCCTGCGCCCGGCGCCACCGGTGGGCTCGCCAACGCGATCGTCGGCAGCCTGATCATGGTGGGGCTGGCCACGGCCATTGGTACACCGGTTGGGATCCTGGCAGGAACGTATCTCGCGGAATATGGCGGTCGCTCATTCGTGGCAGGAACCATCCGTTTCATTAACGATATTCTGCTTTCGGCACCGTCAATCATCATCGGTCTCTTTATTTATGAGATGGTGGTGGTCAACATGGGGCATTTCTCCGCGCTCGCGGGGGCGTTGGCGCTTTCCATCATCATGTTGCCAGTTATCATCCGTACGACAGAAGAGATGCTAAAGCTCGTACCGAATCCATTGCGTGAAGCCGCGCTCGCTCTGGGCGCACCGCGCTGGAAGATGATCACGCTCGTGGCCTACCGTGCAGCGCTGTCCGGCATCCTCACTGGAATGCTGCTGGCTGTGGCACGCATTGCGGGTGAAACTGCACCACTCCTGTTTACCGCGCTTAACAATCAGTTCTGGAGCACCGATCTGATGCAACCCATGGCCAACTTGCCGGTGGTGATTTTCCAGTTCGCCATGAGCCCGTACCAGGAATGGCACACCTTGGCCTGGGCCGGTTCCCTGTTGATTACCCTGAGCGTGCTGGTTTTGAGCATCGTCGCCCGTACCCTGTCGCGGAAGGCCAAGATGGAGCACTGATGAC
>DATCZH010000049.1:0-4590 GCA_036526015.1 Sulfuricaulis sp. | reverse complement strand
TTGTTCCTTGTGAATCACGTGCTCCCCGCGATTCTCAAAATGAAACTCGAAAAACCGGGTTTCGACGATGGAATCCACGGGACAGGACTCCTCGCAGAAACCGCAGTAAATGCACTTGAAGAGATCTATATCGTAGCGCGTGGTGCGGCGCGTCCCATCGGCTCGCACTTTGGATTCGATAGTAATTGCTGCCGCGGGACAAACCGCCTCGCACAGTTTACAGGCGATGCAGCGTTCCTCGCCGTTCGGATAACGACGCAGTGCATGCAGCCCGCGGAAACGCGGGCTGATCGGCGTCTTCTCCTCCGGGTACTGCACCGTAAACTTGCGCATGAAAAGATGGCGCCCAGTCACCATGAGCCCCTTCAAAAGCTCATAGAGCAGGAATGTATCCAGATAACGTTTGACGGTCTTGAGCATGGCTGTTCCCTCTTCCACTCAGTGGAAGATAAACCCCCAGGGCGTGAGAAACATGACGCCACCCATCACGCCAATCCATACCAACGTCACCGGAATGAACACCTTCCATCCGAGACGCATGATCTGGTCATAACGATACCGCGGAAATGTCGCGCGGAACCACAGGAAACAGAACAGGATAAAGCTCATTTTGAGTAGTAGCCAATGGACGCCGTTGCCGAGCACGGTGCCGATAACGGGCACAGCCAGGAAGTTGGTAGGCAGGATACCCTCGAACGGCGACAGCCAGCCGCCGAGGAACATGATCGCGCACAGGGCTGAAATCAGGATCATGTTGGCGTACTCAGCCAGAAAGAAAATCGCGAAAGTCATGCCGGAATATTCCACGTGGAAACCCGCAACGATCTCGGATTCGCCCTCGGCCACATCGAAAGGAGAGCGGTTGGTTTCTGCGACGCCGGAGATAAGATAGACTAGGAACAGCGGAAACAGCGGAAGGAGATACCATTGATGCGGGCCACCGCTCTGAGCCAGTACGATCTCGCGCAGGTTCAAGCTGCCAGCCGCCATTAACACTCCCACCAGCGCGAAGCCCATCGCAATTTCATACGCGACGATCTGGGCTGCCGAACGCAGACTACCGAGGAAGGCGTACTTGGAATTCGATGCCCAGCCGGCGATGATCACTCCGTACACCGTCATGGACGTGAGTGCGAGAATATACAGTAGACCCGCATCGATGTTCGTCAGCCACATCTTGTCGGTGAACGGGATAACCGCCCATGCCGCCAACGCCGGTGCAAAGGCCAATATCGGCGCGAATACGAACAGGTAACGGCTGGCCTTGGTCGGGATAATGATTTCCTTGAACAGCAGTTTTCCGGCATCGGCAATGGGTTGAAGCCAACCCTTGGGGCCGACACGGTTCGGGCCGATGCGCACCTGCATATAGCCGATGATCTTGCGTTCGGCATACGTCAGATATGCGACGGAGAGCAGCAGCGGCACGAGAATTAAGACAATCTTGCCGATATTGATCATCGCTATCTGCGACCAGTCCGGGAACCAGCTCCAGATGTCGAGCATGAATTGAATCATGACGCCACCTTCAGGGTCGCCGGCCCATGCGCGCCCAGCATGCAGGTCTCGGCATACCCGGCGGGCACCAGCACGCAACCGTCAGGCACGCGCTCGTCCAGCACAAGTTCCACGCTCGCCACACCTTGCGCCATGGCCACCAGCACGGTCTGGCCATTCTCGAAGCCGAGTTTGCCGGCCTGTACGGCGTTCAGTCGCGCCGACGGCGGCGGATTGTCGGCGGTTTTTTGCAGCGAGGGCGCACGTCGCACGATGGCATCGATTGCATACATGGGCACTTCGGCGATGCGCATCAGTTGGCCGTTCGTGGGCGTCATCGCGGGATTTTCCGGCGACAGGGAAAACGATGAGGAAGCGGTATTAACCGCCGGTTGATTCATTTCCTGCCGTACTTCCTCGATTTTCGACTGCTCGAATCCGGTCAGCCCCATCAGATGCCCCAGCATGCGCAGAATTTTCCAACCCGGCCGCGAATCGCCCAGCGGGGCCACAGCCGCCGCGAAAGACTGCGAACGTCCTTCGGCGTTGACGAACGTGCCATCCGTCTCGGTAAAGGGCGAAAGCGGCAGCCACACATCCGCGTATTCCACCGCGCGCGTACGATACGGCGATGGCTTGAAGCTTGTAATCATGACGACAAATTCAGCCGTGCTCATGGCGTTGGCGGCTGAACCGTCCAGACAGTCGAACTCCGGGTCCATTCCAAACAGCAGATAAGCATTGAGCGGCTTGCGTAACATGTCCAAGGCATGGCACCCCGCCTTCGCGTTCATGCCTGACGGACCACGGTGCGGGACACATCCGGCAAGCCAGGCACCCGCGGCATTGGCTTCCGCGAGCTGGCCGAATTTGCCGCCGGACAGCTCGGCAATGAGCTGCGCCAGGGCGCGCAAGCCGGCTGACTGTGGATGGCTGAGTGCAAACGTCCCCAGCAGAACGGAGCCGCGCTCACCCTGAAGCAAGGCCTGGGCCATGGCCTGTTCCGCCGCTTCCGGCTGGATGTTTTTGAAACGCGAGGCAAACGCTGCCGGCAACGCGGATTTTTTCAGTGCTGCCAGTGCGCTCACTACACCCGCGAGCGAGCGCAGCATATCGGCCGGTGTCCCGACAATCTTGCCCGCGAGCCTGTAATTGAAGTCGTAATCGAGGGGGTTGACGGCGAAGATTTTCGCGCCCTTGAGCGCGCTCTTCCTCAGGCGGAGATTGATTAAAGGCTGGTCCTTGCGCGGGTTGGCGCCAATCAGCAGCGCGGAATCGAGATTTGACAACTCGGCAAGAGGTCGTCCGAGCGACGGAAAGAGCGGCGCTATCGCATCATCGCTGAAATCCATCTGGCGCAGGCGATGGTCCACGTTGCCACTGCCCAACGCACGCATGAATTTCTGCAGCAAATATAATTCTTCGTACGTGGAGATGGGCGTGGCCAGTGCGCCCAGTCTTTCGGGCCCGTGACTTTCCAGCACCTTTCTCAGTCCCGTGACGGTGTATTCGAGTGCCGTGGGCCAGTCGGTTTCTTCCCATTCGGCCCCGCGCCGGATCATCGGAACGCGCAAGCGATCTTCACTGTTCAGGGCCTCGTAGCTAAAGCGATCGCGGTCCGCGAGCCAGCATTCATTGACGGCCTCGTTGTCGCGCGGTAACACGCGTTTCACGCGTCCGTGCAGTGTCTGCACGGTGATATTGGCGCCGACACAATCGTGCGGACTGATTGAAGGATGATCCGTCAGTTCCCAGGTGCGCGCAGTATACCGGAAGGGTTTGGAAGTCAGCGCGCCCACCGGGCAGAGATCAATAACATTGCCGGACAGTTCGGAATCCACGCTGCGGTTGAGGAAGGTGCGTATCTCCATGTGCTCGCCACGTCCCAAGCCGCCGAACTCCATCACCCCGGCAATTTCCTTGCCGAAGCGCACGCAACGGGTGCAATGGATGCAGCGCGTCATTTCGGTGGCGATCAGCGGGCCGATGTCCCGATCCTTGACGATGCGCTTGACCTCGGTATAGCGCGAAGCGCTCTTGCCGTATCCCAGCGCTAGATCCTGCAACTCGCACTCGCCTCCCTGGTCGCAAATCGGGCAATCGAGCGGATGGTTGATCAGCAGGAATTCCATCGTGCCTTTCTGTGCCGTGCGCGCCCTTTCGGAACGGGTATGCACCACCATTCCTTCCATGACCGGGGTGGCACAGGCCGGCATGGGTTTGGGTATCTTTTCCACGTCCACCAGGCACATGCGGCAGTTGGCGGCCACAGAAAGCTTGTTGTGATAACAGAAGCGCGGGATGTATATGCCGGCAGCGTCGGTCACTTTGATCAACATCTCTCCCTTGCGCGCCTGCAACTTGCGGCCATCGACTTCGATCGTCACCGTGTCGGGCGCGGCTGGGGGTTTCATTTTTTCCTGGCTGACACTCATGCGCGGCTCCCCTCGGTTCCCGGGAGACACTGGCCATGCTGGATGTGATGCTCGAATTCGCTGCGGAAATACCTGATGAAGCTTTTCACCGGCCAGGCCGCGGCATCGCCGAGCGCGCAGATGGTGCGTCCCTCGATGTTGGAGGCGATATCCGTCAACATGTCGAGATCTTCGGGTTTCCCTTGACCATGCTCGATGCGATGGATCAAGCGCGACATCCAGCCGGTACCTTCGCGGCATGGCGTGCACTGACCGCAGGATTCCTCATAATAAAAGTGCGCGATTCGCGCCAGCGCATGCACCATACAGGTGCTGTCGTCCATCACGATCACGCCGCCCGAGCCGAGCATGGAACCGGCCTTGGCAAGCGCGTCATAATCCATGGTGACTTCCATCATCACCCCGGCCGGCAGGACATTGGCCGAAGAACCGCCGGGAATCACGGCTTTCAGATGACGACCCTGGCGCAAGCCGCCGGCCATTTCCAGCAATTTCGCGAACGGTGTGCCGAGCGGGACTTCATAGTTGCCGGGCTTGTTGACGTGGCCCGACACGGAGAAAAGCTTCGGTCCGCCGTTATTCGGCTTGCCGATCTTGATAAACCAGTCAGCCCCGTTCCTGAGGATGTCCGGAACCGAGGCCAGTGTCTCGGTATTAT
>DATCZH010000048.1:0-8724 GCA_036526015.1 Sulfuricaulis sp. | reverse complement strand
GAGCGCGTGCTGCGCGCGATGGACCACCCCACCATCGATCATCGCGGACCGGAGTTCGCCAGACTCACCTTGTCCATTCTCGAGGACCTCAAATCGGTTTTTAAAACCACTGGCGACGTCATCATCTACCCTTCGTCGGGTACCGGTGCCTGGGAGGCATCACTGGTAAACACCCTGTCACCCGGCGATAAAGTATTGATGTTTGAAACCGGCCAATTCGCCGTGCAATGGCACCGAATGGCCAAGAATCTCGGATTGAACGCCGAGGTCGTGCCCAACGACTGGCGCCATGGGGCAGATCCGATACAGCTTGAAAAACAACTTAAGGAAGATCGCACCCATCAGATCAAAGCGGTCGCAGTCGTGCACAACGAAACTTCCACCGGCGTTACCAGCCGAATTCCGGAAATCCGCAAGGCCATCGACCGCGCCGGACACCCGGCGCTGCTCATGGTAGACACGATCTCCTCGCTGGCCTCGATCGATTACCGGCACGACGAATGGGGCGTGGACGTAACAGTCGCAGGATCACAGAAGGGCCTGATGTTGCCGCCCGGCATCGCTTTCAATGCCATCGGCCCCAAGGCGCGCGCATCGGCCAAATCATCACGCACACCGAAATCCTACTGGAACTGGGAGGATATCCTGGCCGCCAACAAGTCGGGTTTTTTCCCATACACGCCAGCAACCAATATTCTTTACGGGTTACGCGAAGCATTACGCATGCTGCACGAAGAAGGATTGGAAACCGTCTTTGCGCGACATGCGCGGCTGGCGGAAGCAACGCGCCGGACGGCACGTGCCTGGGGTCTCGAAATTCTGTGTCTTAATCCCGAGGAATACAGCAATACCCTGACAGCGCTGCTGATGCCGGAAGGGCATGACGCGGATAATTTGCGCCAAGTAATCCTGGAACGATACAACATGTCCCTGGGCACGGGCCTCGGCAAGCTGCAAGGGCGAGTTTTCCGCATTGGCCACCTCGGTGATTTCAATGAACTAATGCTGGCCGGCACCCTCTGCGGTGTCGAGATGGGGCTGGCGGCTGCTGGTGTGCCGCACAAACAAGGCGGTGTTCTCGCCGCACTCGATTACCTCGCCGCGGGTGGAAAGACTCAGACTACCGTCCAGGCGGCGGCCAAAACCGCCTGACAGAAAGAAAACGCTTAACAGCAACAGCACTACCGTAAGGTCATCACCAAGGAGGAAGAAAATCATGAAACACCTTAAATCGTTCGTTGCCACACTCTTCATCGGAAGTCTTATTACCGCCCCGGTTCAGGCGGCACCCATGGAACTGAAGCTCGGCCACGTCGGCGGGCCCGGCTCGCTATTCGAGGTGTCATCGGAGGAATTCGCCAAGCGCGCCAATGCCAAACTCGGCGACAAGGCCAAGGTCGTGGTCTACGGCTCAAGCCAGCTCGGAAGCGACAAGGAGATGATGCAGAAACTGAAACTCGGCACGCTGGACATGGCGTTGCCTTCCACTGTGATGTCCTCGGAAAACGACCTGTTCGGGCTGTTCGAGATGCCCTACCTTGTCAAGGACCGCGCCCACATGCAGCGCATCGAGGACAAAGTCTTTTGGCCCAAACTCGCGCCAGCCGTCGAGGGCAAGGGATTGAAAATCCTGGCGGTGTGGGAGAACGGTTTCCGTCAAATCACCAACAACAAACAGCCGATCAAGACCCCGGAAGACCTGAAAGGCATTAAACTGCGCACGCCGAAGGGCGAGTGGCGTGTGAAGATGTTCCAGGCTTACGGTGCCAACCCGAGCCCGATGGCGCTGTCCGAAGTGTTCGTGGCATTGCAGACCGGCGTCATGGACGGTCAGGAAAATCCCCTGGTTCAGATTTACAGCCAGAAATTCCAGGAAACGCAGAAATACCTTTCGATGTCCGGCCACGTCTATACGCCAGCCTACCTCACCACAGGCAAGAAGCGTTGGGAGTCGCTGCCCGCCGACGTGCGCAAGATTCTCGAGGAGACGGCGCGCGAGACCCAGGGATTCGTGTACAAATCCGCCGAGAGCTTCGACAACGAACTGGTCGACAAGATGAAGGCCGCGGGCATGAAGGTCAACGAAGTCGACAAAGCCGCTTTCGTCAAGGCCAGCAAAACGGTCTACGACGAATTCGGTTCCAAAGTCCCCGGCGGTAAGGAACTGATCGACCAGTCGCTGGCGCTCGGCAAGTAATCCTGACTTGAAATACACCGCCCTCCACACAGGTGAGGGCGGTATTTTTTTCACGTCAGAATGGATAAGCGGAGAAAAGATCAATGATGCGACTGCGCCAGTGGTATGAGCGTTTCCTCGAGAGCATCGTTATCGTGCTGATGGTGACGCTGGCCGTCGAGGTCCTTATCGGCGTCACTTACCGCAAGCTCGGCATGTCGCTCGCCTGGTATGACGAGATTGCCTCTGTCTTGCTGGCGTGGCTGACGTATTACGGGGCAGCGCTGGCTGCGTACAAGGGCGCTCATATTGGCGTCCCGGAGCTCGTGCGGCTCATGCCACGTGCCTGGCGCGTGGCGACGGTCTATGTCGGCGAGTTGTTCGTGTTCGCCTTCCTCATCCTGCTCGCCTGGACCGGTGTGAGCGTGCTCGATGTGCTGGCCACCGACACCCTGGTCAGCCTGCCCAAAATCCCGGTGAGTTACACCCAGTCGGTGATCCCCATCGCCTCGGTGATGATTATTATCGCCGAGGCACTCCACCTGCCCGAGCGGCTCGCCGAGGCGCGGGCCGACGAGCCGGTCATCGTCACAACGGGTGATCCGTAATGGACATCTTGTATATTTTCCTGGGACTGATTGCGCTGATCCTGATCAACGTCCCGATCGCCATCGCACTCGCGATTGTCGCCACCATCGCCATGATCGTTGTTGGTGGGACCAACGCACTGCCAAATATTCCGCTGGTGATGTTCAACGGAGCCACCAATTTTCCGCTGTTGGCGATCCCGATGTTCATTTTGGCCGGGGCGATCATGAACGCCTCCGGCATTTCCCGCCGGCTGATCGCCTTTGCTTCGGCGCTGCTTGGATTCATCCGCGGCGGTTTGGCTATGGTCAACATCGGCGCATCCATGTTCTTCGCCGAGATCTCCGGTTCGGCCGTGGCCGACGTCGCTGCCATCGGCTCGATACTGATCCCGGCAATGAGGAAAAAAGGCTATCCCAGGGCGTTCGCCGCCGCGATTACCTCTTCGGCCGCATCGCTCGCCATCATCATTCCACCGTCAATTCCGATGATCCTGTACGCCGCCATGGCCGATACCTCGGTGGTGCAGCTGTTCGTGGCCGGCATCGTTCCGGGCATCATCGGCGGCTTGATGCTCATGGGGTCCGCTTACTGGTTTGCCGTACGGTTCCATTACCCGGTCGAGGAGGTATTTCAACTCAAGCGCCTGTGGGTGACCTTTAAAGACGCGTCACTGGCGTTCACTCTGCCGATCATCATCCTCGGCGGAATATTCGGCGGCTTTGTCACCGCCACCGAGGGCGCAGCACTGGCGGTGGTGGCGGCACTCGTGATTGGGCTCATTTATCATGAACTCGACTGGGCGCATCTTAAGGCCGCGACCATCGAGGGCGGCGTGCAGACCGCGGTGGTAATGATCCTGGTGGCGGCGTCTGCCCTGCTTGGCACTTACCTGACCGAAGCCCAGGTTCCACAGACCGTGGCGCGCACGATCTCCGCCTGGACGCAAGACCCACTTGCGGTACTAGCCATTCTCAACATCTTTTTTCTGATCATCGGCATGTTTCTGCATTCCGCCGCCGCCATCATCCTGGTGGTGCCAATCGTCATGCCGCTGGTACTCGCCGTCGGCATCGATCCGGTACACTTCGGGTTGATCGTGACGCT
Source organism: Sulfuricaulis sp. (assembly GCA_036526015.1). Lineage (GTDB taxonomy): Bacteria > Pseudomonadota > Gammaproteobacteria > Acidiferrobacterales > Sulfurifustaceae > Sulfuricaulis. The sequence goes on along the minus strand of DATCZH010000048.1, from coordinate 4,853 downwards.
GAACTTGGCCATCGGACAGCAGACACCGCCGGTGGCGAGCGTGCTCATGACTGCCTGCTCGATTGCCAAGGCCAACGTCTGGGAAGTGACGCGGGTCAATATTTACTTCATCGCGGTGTTGCTCCTGGTACTGCTACTCGTGACCTATGTCCCGGTGGTGCCGATGGGCCTCGTTGATTTCTTCTATCGCTGATAATCGGGTAGGAGCCGGCCATGCCTAATGAAGTCATCCTTGTCGATCGTAACGTGGACATCGCCACGGTGACGCTGAATCGCCCGGAGAAACTGAACGCCCTCACCAAGCCCATGTGGAACCGGCTTGGCGAGGTGATGCGCGAACTGTCTGCCGACGACAGCCTGCGCTGCGTGGTGTTGCGCGGCGCGGGCGAGAAATCTTTCGCACCGGGTAATGACATTTCGGAATTCGCCAACACCCGCTCCAATTCGGCGCAGGCCCGGGAATACGGTGTGGTGCATCATGCGGCGCTGGCGGCACTTGGCGAATGCCGCCACCCGATGGTGGCGATGATCCACGGCATATGCGTTGGTGGCGGACTCGAAATCGCCGCGCAGTGCGACCTACGCATCTGCGGAAATTCGAGCCGCTTCGGCATCCCCATCAACCGCCTGGGCCTGACTCTCGGCTTACGAGAAATGCAGGGATTGATGTCCGTGGTGGGCAAGGCGGTCACGTTGGAGATCCTACTCGAGGGCCGCGTATTCAATGCCGACGAGGCACTGCAAAAAGGTCTGGTCACGCGCGTGGTGGCGGATGACAAGGTCGAGGAAGAGGCCAAGGCCACAGCACGGCGTATTGCCGACGGCGCGCCGCTCGTCGCGCGCTGGCACAAAAAATTCATGCGCCGTCTGCACGATCTGGCGCCGTTTACCCAGGCCGAACTCGATGAGGGCTATGCCTGCTACGACACCGAGGATTTCAAAACCGGATATCAGGCGTTCCTGGCCAAGACCAAACCCGGATTCAAGGGGCGCTGACCGTGGCGGCGCAAGGACCGCTTACCGGCGTCAAGGTCATTGAGCTTGCGCACATCATGGCCGGCCCTGTGTGCGGCGTGATGTTGGCCGACATGGGCGCGGACGTGATCAAGGTTGAAAAGGTTCCCGATGGCGATGACACCCGGCGCATGACGCCGCCGGCGGTGGACGGCGAATCGGCCGCGTTCATGATCTTGAATCGCAACAAGCGCGGCATCTCGATTAATCTGAAAAATCCCGGCGGCAAGGCGGTGATGGAAAAAATGCTCATCTCCGCCGACGTGTTGATCGAAAACTATCGCCCCGGGACCATGGAGCGTTTCGGTCTCGGCTACGACACGCTGCATAAGATGAATCCCGCGCTCATCTACTGCCAGGTCACCGGCTTCGGCCGCACCGGGCCGTATGCCAACCGCGCCGGGTTCGATCTGATCGCGCAGGGGCTCTCCGGCATCATGAGCGTCACTGGTGAAGGGTCCGGCCGCCAGCCGGTCAAGGCCGGTCCACCCATCACCGACATCAGCGCCGGCATCCTCGCCGCTATGGGTGTGCTCGCCGCCTACGTGCACCGGCTCAAGACCGGCGAGGGACAGTTGGTGGACACCTCCCTGCTCGAGGCCGGCGTCACGACGACGTATTGGCAATCGGCCATCTGCCTCGCCACCGGGAAGTCCCCGGGCGCCATCGGTTCAGCGCATCCTTTAAGCGCGCCCTATCAAGCGATCCAAACCAAGGACGGCTGGATCAATCTGGGCGCCGCCAACCAAGCCAACTGGAAGCGCTTGGTGGAAGTCATCGAGCAACCGGAATTGGCCAATGATCCACGGTTTAACGACAACGCCGGGCGCATGAAAAATCTGCCAATGCTGATCGAAATCCTCACCGCGCGCTTTCGAACCCGCACTTCGGCAGACTGGCTCACGCGCCTTGAGGCCGCGGGCGTTCCCGCCGGCCCGGTGCTGTCCATCGGCGAGATGCTCACCGACCCGCAGGTGCTGGCGCGCGATATGGTGGTGGAGGTGGAACACAACAAGCTTGGGCGCATGAAAACGCTTGGACCGCCGGTTAAATTCTCCGGAACCCCGAGCGGCGTGCGCCGCGGCGCGCCGCTGCTCGGCCAGCACACGCGCGAGGTTTTAAAGGAATACGGTTACAAAGACGGTGAGATCAAGGAAATGATAGATCGCGGAGATGTCATTGCTCGGTAATCATACCTTCGCCACGATCCACACCACCCCTTGCAACGCCACGAAGGCATAAACCGCCGCGAGCGCATCATCCAGCATGTTCCCAAGCCCGCCCTGTATGCGCCGCTCGATTTGACGGATGGGCCAGGGTTTCCAGATATCGAACAAGCGGAACATGAGAAAGCCGAGCACGATCCAGACCCATCCGCTGGGCGCCAGGAACATGGTGATCAAGAAACCGACGATTTCATCCCACACGATGCCGGGATGATCGTGCACGCCAAGGTCTCGTTCGGTCAGCGCGCAAATCCAGACTCCGACGCCGAACAGCGCCAACACGAAAACGGCATACAACCAGGCCGCGAGCGGTTGCATTAATAAGTAAACGGGAATGCCGACGAGCGTGCCGAAAGTGCCGGGCACCTTGGGCAGATATCCGGCGCCAAGGCCGAAGGCAAGGAAATGCACCAGCCGGCGCCAGACGGGGAGAATTCCTTTCACGGGGTCGCGGTCGCCGGCGCGCGTTCTGGCGCAGGCGAGCCGGATTCACGGGCAAAGAAGCGTTCGACATCGGCGAGCGATTGCGTGAGCGGCATGGGCGGCAGGCTCGCGAGAAAAATCTTACCATACCCCTTGGTGAGCAAGCGCGGGTCGCACAACACTAGCACGCCGCAGTCGTTCTCATCGCGAATGAGGCGTCCAACGCCCTGCTTCAGCGCGATCACCGCTTCCGGCAATTGATAGTCGTTAAATGGGCTGCGGCCGGATTCCTCCAAGGCCTTGGCGCGCGCCTGCAGCACGGGATCATCCGGGGAAGCAAACGGGAGTTTATCTATGATGACACAGGACAGCGCTTCACCCCGCACGTCCACGCCCTCCCAGAAGCTGCTGGTGCCGAGCAGCACGGCGTTGCCGAGCATCCGAAACCGGCGCAGCAATTCCGAGCGCGAGGCGTCGCCCTGCACCAGTAGCGGATAAGGCAGCGCATCGCGCAGGCGCGCGGCCGCGAGCTTCAGCGCCCGATGGCTGGTGAAGAGAATAAACGCGCGCCCGCGCGAGGCCGCGAGCACCGGCAACGCGGCATCGATCACACGGTCGGTGTAATCCAGCGCCGAGGGCGTCGGCGGCAGCCCGGAGGGAATGTAGAGGAGCGTCTTTTGCGCGTAATCAAAGGGGCTGTCCCATTGTCCCGTCTGCGCGTCCTCAAGGCCAAGGCGCGTCTGAAAATGCGCGAAGCTTTGTTTGACCGCAAGTGTTGCCGAGGTGAACACCCAGGCTTTCTTGCCATTGGCCGTGTGTTGGCGAAACGATGTCGCGATGTCGAGCGGGGTTAAATAGAGGTTGAAGCCGCGCGCGGAGGTTTCGAACCAGGCGATGTATTCCGAGGGCGAGCCTTCGCTGAACATGTAGAGTCGATCGAGCAATTCCGAGGCGCGGCGTGCGCAGCTCGACAGGCCCTGGCCCTTGGGCGCGGCGGCATCGAGCAAGGCGGAAAGTTCGGTGAGAGAATTCTTCAACTCCTCCAGTGCCGCGTGCACAGACTTGGTATTTTCCAGCTTGTCCCAGGCACCGCGCCTGGGTTCGACGCCGAAGGCGAGCCGGAAATCGGCCGTGGCCTTTTCAAGCGTTTGCGCGGCCTCTTGCAGGCCGGCGACGTCACTTTTCTCCCTCACTTCCTCGGCGACGGTGTCGCGGCAAAGACCGGTGAGCTGATATGCGCTCAGCGATATGCCGAGGAAATTGGAGGCGATCTCGGGCAACTGGTGTGCCTCATCGAAAATGATCGCCTCGACCCCCGGCAGCAACTGGCCGAAGCCCTCTTCTCGCAGCGCCAGATCGGCGAAGAACAAATGATGATTGACGACGACGAGATCCGCGGTCAGCGCCTCGCGCCGCGCGCGGTTGATGAAGCATTGATCGTAATGGGTGCACTCGCTGCCAAGGCAATTCTCGGCAGTGGAGGTCACCTGCGGCCAGAGCTCCGAGTCCTCGGGAATGTCGCTGAGTTCAGCGATGTCGCCGCGCTTTGTGTGCGCCGACCACTCGTGGATGCGTACCAAGCGTGATTGCTCCTGCCGCAGGGTGAGGCGGCCTTCGGACACGGTGCGCTCGAGCCGGTGGCGGCAAAGGTAATTCGCCCGACCCTTGAGCAGCGCGGTCGTGACGGGAATGGCAAGGGCGTCGCGCACAAGCGGCAGGTCGCGGTGATACAACTGGTCCTGCAGGTGGCGTGTGCCGGAGGAGATCAGGATTTTCTTGCCGGAGAGGAGTGCTGGAACCAGGTAAGCAAAGGTCTTGCCGGTCCCGGTACCGGACTCGGCGATGAACACGGAATAATCGGCCAGTGCCTGCTCGATACCCTGCGCCATGTCCTGCTGCGCTCGCCGCGGGACAAAACCCGGCAGCCGCCCGGTGAGTGGCCCATCGATTCCTAAAATGTCCTTACTGGATACAGGCAATGTTCCGTTCCGCGGCCAAGATGCGATGGGAACATATCATATTACCGGCGCGCGGGTTAACACGTGTGCGGCCGTAAACATGTCAGCCTGGTTTCAGGACGAATTCACGGCGCCAAGCTTCAAATTCATTCGCGGGAAGCGGATGACTGAATATATAGCCCTGGATATCATCGCATCCCATCTCGCGTCGGAGCGTCACCTGCTTTTGGGA
>DATCZH010000047.1:0-2733 GCA_036526015.1 Sulfuricaulis sp. | reverse complement strand
AAAATAATATCGAGTTGGGCACGGCTTACCTGAATGTGCTTACCTACAACCAGCTAGAACCCGTGGCCAATGCCGTGTCGCGGGAGTATTGCGTGATATCGGCGTACAACACCGGGCCCAGTAATGTGTTACGCACGTTCTCCAAGGACAGGGTGGCGGCGGTGAATGCCATCAACAGCCTCTCGCCGTCTGCGGTGTACCAGAAGCTGCGCACAGGCCTGCCTTATGCAGAGACCCGGCAGTACTTATATAAGGTGGTTAATTACCGCAAGCAGTTTGTAAGGTGAGTCAGGTGCGAATCAATCGCTGGTCGGATGGATGCGGAATTCAAGAACATGCTCTTTCGCGGTGAGGGTTTCAGCCAGCCGCCGATAGTGGTCTCGTTCGTTTGACCGTATTGTCATCTGATATTCGAAAACCTTTCCTTCATCTGACATTTGATAGCTCAGGTTGGCAACCGAAAATCCATGCCCGGTAATCAAGGCGCGCAGATCGGGCTCGGGCAGCAGGTCCTGGCTTTTGAAGCGAATATTCAGGCGCGCGTAATACTGTGACGGGATAATGGCCTCAATCCAGCGGAACAGCGACAGGGTGCCAAGCGTGAGCAGGGTCGCCACGATTGCGGGAAAATAAAAGCCAATTCCAAGCAGGATGCCGATCGAGGCGGTCATCCAGATGGACGCCGCCGTCGTCAGGCCGCGCACCGTCAGCCCTTCCTTCATGATCACGCCGGCGCCAAGGAATCCGATGCCGGTCATGATGCCCTGCGCCATGCGCGTGGGGTCGACACGAACCGTCTCCAATGGTGCATTTGCCAGCAATTGCCATTGGTAAACCGTGAGCAGCATCAACAGGCTGGAAGCGGTGCAGACGAGCGTGTGGGTGCGGAAACCGGCGGGGCGGCCGTGGTAGGCGCGCTCCAGCCCAATCAGACCGCCGGCCAAAACTGCCGCCCCCAGATGTATCAGAATGGTGAGGTATTCACTTTCCACTAGCGCAGTTTAACCATATTCCTAATTGCTGCCACCGGAGCGCCAACAGGTGTTTCACAATGGCAATCCCCAGTTGACCAACGTGCAGGGTTGCATGTTCAGCTGCCCCGTTTCCAGCGAAGACATCAGACTTCACTCCTATGCGGTGGGAAGGCAAACGTCTCATCTAAACATGGCGCCTCCTTGGGAGTTGTGTATCCCAGGCGGTATCGTTGATTCCACGCGAGCGGTCACGTAAAATTCCGTTTCAGCCGGAAACACCCTTATTCAGGCATTCAGGGCGGGAGAGAAGCACCAGCGTAACGGGCGCCTCTCCCGTTTTTGTGCGCCTGCGCGTCGTGAGGTTATTGAAATATGCCGTCAGCACTGCTTGCGCTGGAAGATGGCTCTCTGTTTTACGGGGAGTCCATCGGCGTTCCGGGGCAGGCCGTGGGCGAGGTGGTGTTCAACACCGCCATGACCGGTTACCAGGAAATTCTCACCGACCCTTCGTACGCGCGCCAGATCGTCACGCTCACCTATCCCCACATCGGCAACACCGGCGTCAATCCTGAAGACATGGAGTCCGGAAACGTGTATGCCACCGGTCTGGTGGTCCGTGATCTTCCACCGACGCACAGCAATTTCCGCGCGGCCGAATCGCTCCCGGAATTCATGCGTCGGTACAAACTGGTCGGCATCGCCGGCATCGACACACGACGACTTACACGCCTGTTGCGCGAGAAAGGTGCGCAAAATGGATGCATTTTTGCTGTCGAAAAGGGCGGGAAAATTAACAAGAAGGAGGTGCTCAAGGCCGCGCGCGCTTTCCCGGGCCTTAAGGGGATGGATCTCGCCAAGGTGGTTTCGACCCGCAAACCCTATCACTGGGACGAGGGTTTGTGGCAACTGGGCAAGGGTTATGCGAAGCAGGTGGATACGCGGTTTCATGTCGTCGCTTATGACTTCGGCATCAAGCGCAACATTCTGCGCATGCTGGCGGCGCGCGGATGCCGTCTCTCGGTGGTCCCGGCACAACTGTCTGCCGATGAAGTCTTGAAAATGAAACCGGACGGCGTGTTTCTCTCGAACGGTCCCGGCGATCCGGAACCCTGCGGCTACGCCATTGAGGCGATCAGAAAAATTGTGGAAACCGGTCTTCCGGTCTTCGGCATTTGTCTGGGCCACCAGTTGCTCGGACTGGCCTCCGGCGCGCGCACCGTCAAGATGAAATTCGGACACCACGGTGCCAACCACCCGGTGATTGAGATCGGATCGGGCCGCGTCATGATTACCAGCCAGAATCATGGGTTCGCGGTGGACGAGACAGCCATGCCTTCCACCCTGCGTATCACGCACCGCTCGCTGTTCGACGGCACGGTGCAGGGGTTGCAACGCACCGACCGACCGGCATTTTGTTTCCAGGGGCATCCCGAGGCCAGCCCCGGCCCCCATGATGTCTCACCGCTGTTCGACCGGTTTATCCAGATGATGGAAGCGTATTCGTCACAAGATACGAGAGATGAGAATAAGAGAACCTCTTAAATAACGCGTGTGACAGTATTTACTAACACAAATGCCAAAACGTACTGACATTAACAGCGTTCTGATTATTGGCGCGGGGCCAATCATCATCGGCCAGGGCTGCGAATTCGACTATTCCGGGGCGCAGGCCTGCAAGGCGCTGAAGGAGGAGGGGTATCGCGTCATCCTGGTCAATTCCAACCCGGCCACGATCATGACCGATCCGGAGATGGCCGAT
>DATCZH010000046.1:0-5959 GCA_036526015.1 Sulfuricaulis sp. | reverse complement strand
CGTTGGGGCGGTAACCATGTTCGTCTATCATTAACCATCCCGCAAAATTCGGTATAACGCGAAAACCATGTTCAGGATTTTTTCACGAAGACGCCACAGCGGCAATGCATCTATTGTCCGATGGCGGTCTGCCGGCATCGCGCTGGTGATAGGCGGTCTGGCTTCGTCTGGATGCGCTTCCCTGCCACAAGTTCCTGCGAACGTGATCCTGCGGGATGTCCATAACAACGGTTATGCGCTCGCTTTCGACGACAATTCCAAGATACTGGCCTCGGGCGGCTCGGAAGGACGCCTGCGCCTGTGGGCTCTGCCGAAAGGGACAGAAATTGCCGCTTGGCAGGCGCATGACGGTTCGCTGCAAGGATTGCAATTCCTCATGCGCCATCAAGAAATTGTGTCGGCCGGATACGACGGCATTCTGGCACGGTGGACGCATAACGGCACCCTTCTTAAACGATTGACCACGCCCTCCCCGATCATTGACATGGCGCTGGACGAGTCCTCCGCGCTGGTGATCACAGGACACCGCGACGGATTCGTCCGTTTGTGGCGTCTGGAGGATTTCATGCTCATTCGTGAGATGCCAATTCATAAAGGCACGGTACGCGCCGTGGCGTATCACGCCGCTAGCCGGCAGGTGGCTTCGGGCGGCACGGATGGGAACGTTTTCCACTGGGTTCTCGGTAAGCCGCCCGCCCCGCTGCCCTCACCCCCGACGGACGCCCAAGATCTGGCCTTCTCGCCGGACGGACAATGGTTGATGGGCAGTGGCTGGTTCAAGCTGTTCCGCTGGAGCATGCAGGATGAAACCCTGGAAATCCTACCGACGGCACATCGCGGCATCGTCAAATCAATCAGCTTTGATCAAGACGGGCAACGCCTTGCCAGCATTGGCCGGCTGACAGACAGCGCGGTCTTTCTGCTGGATGCACGTACCGGGAACATCATCAAAAGATTTCAACCGCACCAATTGTGCGGCACATTCATCCGCCTTTCGCCGGACGGACGCTATCTCGCCTCGACATCCGATGATGCCAACGTATATCTCTGGGATTTGTACCATCCGCTGCCGGAACAGACATTTTTTCCAAAATGAAATATATTCGTCGTGAAAATTCCTGAAGGTAGTAGCGCTTGAGTCTCGCCATCTTCGATCTGGACAATACACTGTTGCGCGGTGACAGCGATTACGCTTGGGGTCGTTTTCTCGTTGAAAATCATATTGTGGATGGCGAGGAGTACGAGCGCGAAAACGAGCGCTACTACAACCAGTACCAGGCTGGCACCCTCGACATACGCGAATTCCTCGCATTCGCTCTGCGCCCACTCTCACAGCATGACCGCGCCACGCTCGAATACTGGCACCGGCAATACATGCGTGACAAGATTTTGCCGATGATCACACCCGCGGCACGTGCGCTGGTGGAGAAGCATCGCCGGCAAGGCGACACGCTCGTGATCATCACGGCCACTAACCGGTTTGTCACGGCGCCGATCGCGCGGGAATTCAACATCGATCATCTGATCGCCACTGAGCCGGAAGAATGCCATGACCGGTATACCGGGAGAGTCGCTGGCACACCTTGTTATCGCGAGGGCAAAGTCACGCGGCTTAATAGCTGGATGCAACAGCATCGTCAGACCCTGAAAGGAAGCTGGTTTTACAGCGATTCACACAATGATCTCCCGCTGCTGTCGATCGTTGATCATCCAGTAGCCGTCGATCCAGACGAAACCCTCCGCATCGAGGCGCGCGAACGTGGATGGGAAATTATTTCCCTGCGATGAAAGGAATGTCGATGAGCCGCCGTCCATTGATCATGCTGATTCTGCTGGCGGCCGCACCCATGACAATCTGGTACGCGCTGACCCAGGGAAGCATCGATATTGGTGCTGCACAATTGTGGCAATCACTCCGCGGGAACATGGAAAACACGACGACATACCAGATTATTCATGAACTGCGGTTGCCTCGGGCATTGTCGGCCTTCGCCGTGGGTGGTCTGCTCGCGCTCTCGGGTGCCCTGCTGCAAGTCTTGCTGCGCAATCCACTCGCAGACCCTTACGTCCTCGGCATCTCCGGCGGTGCCGCCGTAGCAGCGTTGCTGTCCATGATTGGTGGTCTCGGTATCGGCTGGGTACGGGGAAATGCCTTCCTCGGCGCGCTCACCTCCATGCTGATTGTTTTCGGGCTGAGTCGCTTGGGCGCTGTCTGGACCCATAATCGCCTGCTGCTCACCGGCGTAGTCATGGCGGCCGGTTGGGGCGCGCTGATCAGTCTGATCCTGGCTCTGGCCCCCAGCGTGCAGGTTCAAGGCATGCTTTTCTGGCTGATCGGTGACATGAGTTATTCAACGCAGCCCGGCATGGCCTTGCTCGCCCTGACGGGTGGACTCGCTGTGTCCCTGTGGCTGGCGCGGGCGCTCAATCTCCTGTTACGCGGTGAAAACACCACCGCCGCCCTGGGAGAAAATCCCGTACATTTGCGCATTGTAATTTATCTCGTGGCATCTCTTCTGACCGCCATGGCCGTCACGCTGGCCGGTAGCGTGGGGTTCGTGGGCCTGGTGATACCACACTTATTAAGGCTGCTCGGCGGTTCCGATCACCGCTTTCTGCTGCCGGCGTGCGTGTTACTCGGCGGCGGCTTCCTGACCGTCGCCGACACCCTGGCGCGGAGCTGGACGGCGCCAGTGCAACTCCCGGTTGGCGTTATCACCGCGCTTCTCGGAGTCCCGGTATTCCTTTTGCTGCTGATCCGTTCACGCTGACATGCCCTCCCTGCGCGCCGAAGAATTGTCGCTCTCGATTGCCGGACGACGGTTATGCGACAAGTTGAGCGTGGCCCTCCATCCCGGTGAAAACTGGGTGATACTCGGTGCCAACGGCAGCGGGAAAACCACCTTGCTACATGCCTTCGCCGGCCTGCGCTCGCTTGACGGAGGTCGCGTCTACATCGATGACACCGAGATAAACCGGATGACATCACGGCGGCGTGCGCAACACCTCGGACTCTTGTTTCAGGACCCGGAAACGGCTTTCCCCGCCACCGTCCATGAAACGGTGATGACCGGTCGTTACCCACAGTTGGATCGCTGGCGGTGGGAAGGCAAAGAGGACTATCTTGCGGTCGATGCGGCGCTCGTGGCCATGGGGCTGGAAGGGCTGGCCCAACGCCCGATGGCCACCCTCTCCGGGGGCGAGCGGCGGCGGGTCGAGATCGCCGCGCTGCTGGCGCAGGATGCGCCGATCTGCCTGCTGGATGAACCGACCAACCACCTGGATCTGCGGCACCAAGTCCAAATCCTGGAGTTACTCGCTGGTCGCGCTCGCCACCCCGGACAATTCAATATTTGCGTGCTCCACGACGTCAACCTCGCCACGCGCTTCGGCACGCACGCCATTCTGCTCTTCGACAACGGTGAGTGCCTCCATGGATCGCTGTCCGAAGTATTGAATCGCGCCAATCTTGAACGGCTCTACCATTGCCGTTTACGTGAAATCCGCGATGAGGGCACTGGCTGGTTTCTGCCCATGTAGCGCCCAACGCCTCTGGCGATCGCTCTTTCGGCGTTGGCGGCCGGAGCGACTCAATGAACGTTGTCGCATGTAACGGCCCGGCGTACTCCCTTCGAAGGAGCTTCGCTTCGGGATCCAGCGACTACAGCCCATCGGGCGGTGTGGATTAATAAAGGACCGGCCGTTATACTTCCGGCCACTTACCGTGGCACTTCTCTAACAATGGGACTCGCGCATTGGTGCTAGTTTTTCTGCTGGAAAACGCGCGGGGGCGAAGGCTCCCGGTCCTCCTTTTACTCTCCCTTTTCCTGGCAACCTCACGATGAGCCGTTTTTCTTTGGTCCCGCGAACCCTGCGTGCCCGAATCACCGTTGTTTTTTCCATCCTGCTGCTTGTCATCGCTGCCGGCGTTACGTTTGCTTTCGCGCGCCAGGCGGCCCAGACCCACATCACCATGCAACAGCAACTCTCTCAGAAACTGATGCAACTGGTGGAACCGTCGATTCGCAGCATGGTGGCGAATTATGACATTGCCGGTCTCGACCGGTACATGCGCCAGATCGCGGATGATCCAACGATCGCTTCGTTGCGCATTATTGACGAAAACGGCGGCTCGCTGTTGTACGGACACGAAGGCAATACAGAAACCCTTCATTGGTACACGCGGGCGCTGACCGGTGCTTCCGCCTCAACCCCTCTTCTCGTTTCAGAAATCATTGTCGGTAACTCCCGAATTGGCCGAATCGAAGCGGAATTGTCGAACGCACCACTAAACCAGAGTATCCGCCATGTCATTTTCATTGGAGGTTTGCTGGCGGTTGTTTCGCTGGCCGTGACGCTCCTCCTGGTTTACCTCCTCCTGACACGATTCACCGCGCCACTTCAGCCGCTGATGGATTGGGCGCGTGAATTTGCGCATGGTAACTGGCACCCGCGAACGAAACTCATTGAATCCGGCAGCCGGGAGATCCGGGAGCTCAACCAGGCGTTCACCCAGGGTTCGGCCACCCTGCGTCACTACATTCAAAGCCTCGAGGAAACGCGCGAACTGCTTGAGCACAGCGACTCCAGGCTGCGCAAACTGATCAATGGCATGCGTGAAATTTTATTCGAGCTGGATGCCGACGGGCGCTTGGTGTTTCTCAACCCTGCATGGCAGGAACTGACCGGTTTTGCCACAGACGATTCGCTTGGCAAACCCTTCGGCGATTTCCTGGTCGACGAAGACGCCATTCGCGACTTCGACCCGCGGATATTGCCGCGCCTGCACGAGAAAAACCGGGAAATTTCCTTGCGTTCGGTCGATGGCAAGCGCCTGTGGATGAGCCTTGACGCCGATGCCCAAACCGACTCGGCCGGCAATTTCACCGGACTCATCGGCACCCTGGGCGATGTTACCAAGAGTGTAGAGCTCAATCACCTGCTGACCAAATATCAGGACGAGCTTTATCACCTGTCCGTTACCGATCCTTTGACAGGACTCTATAATCGTCGTCACTTTGACAATCAGCTGGAAATCATCCTGTCCGATCATCTTCCGAAGAATCTTGCGGTCTGTCTGTTGCTGATTGATCTCGATGGCTTCAAATTTATCAATGACACTTACGGCCATCCTTTCGGCGACGAAGTGCTGCGCACCACCGCGCAATTACTCAAGCAGCAGGTGCGTCGCAATGACTACATCGCCCGCCTCGCGGGCGATGAATTCGCGATGGTGCTGAAGAACACAGATATCGAAAACGCGACGCGCATCGCGCAGAAACTTCACGATAGCATAAACGACACGCGCATTCCGCTGCCGGTGGGTCACATGCAGTTGCAGTCCTCCATGGGTGTGGCCGAGGCGCCGACGCACGGCACCAACGCCCAGGACTTGGTGAGCGCGGCGGATGTCGCGCTGTATCACAGCAAGCGCCGCGGGCGAAACCGCATCGAAGTACTTTCCCCCGACATCAGCCGGGCGGTGATGTCCATCTTCAGCCAGGGTTTTCAATTGCGGAACGCCCTGGAACAGGGGCATATTCATCCCGCCTTCCAGCCCATCTGCAATCTGCGAGATGGCGAACCCATGGCCTACGAGGTCCTGGCGCGCATGCGGATCAATGGTCTCGTGATCCAGGCCAAGGACTTCATCACGGTGGCAGAAGAACTAGGGCTGACGCGCGACGTGGACTTGCACATCATCGGTCAGGCACTGAAGCTGACGCCGCCGGAATATGCCTTGTTCCTGAACGTGGATATTTCCTCTTTCAACGACAAGGATTTCGTTGGCGAGTTGAGCGAGCTGCTCAAGCCGGCCTGTCAGGAAGGTCGTTCCATTACAATCGAGATCACCGAGCGTGAAGCCCTTCCTTTAAGTGAAGGTCTGCATGACGACATTCTGGAATTGCGAGCGCTCGGCTGCAAACTGGCCCTTGACGATTTCGGGAGCGGTTACTCG
>DATCZH010000045.1:0-4364 GCA_036526015.1 Sulfuricaulis sp. | reverse complement strand
AATTTCTTTTTGAACTCGCCATTGCTGAGGCGCTCGAGAAAATCACGTTTGTCCAGATAATCGGCGATATCGCAATCAACCAAGTTTCGGAACTTGTCGCCGTGCTCCAAGTCGTCCACGACAAGAATCTCTTTTTCGCCGCGCGTGTTAAGCGCCTTGACCAGATTGGCTCCGATGAACCCGGCACCGCCTGTGACGACGTACATCATGCCTCCTGTGTGGACAGTTCGTGAAGGATTTCAGCGGGACTCGCCGTCGCCGCGCCCAGTTTCCCGACGACAATTCCGGCTGCGAGGTTGGCAAGATGCAGTGCATCGTCGAGCGGACTGCCGACGGCCCAGGCGCAGCCGATCGCGGCGATCACCGTATCGCCAGCGCCAGTCACGTCGAATACTTCGCGTTTATGCACCGGGATATGCAGCACGCGCCCGTCCTGTTCCACCAGGCTCATTCCGTCTTCGCCGCGTGTCACTAGGACGCCGCCCAGATCCAGCTCTTTTATCAGTTTCGCGGCCCGGCGCTCAAGGTCCGCGTTGTCACGGAAACGGCCGACCACCTGTTCGAATTCCTTGCGATTCGGAGTAATCAGGTTGGCGCCACGATAGCCGCTGTAGTCGTCTCCCTTGGGATCGACCACCACCGGACGCGAGGCCGCGCGCGCCGCTTCGATCATCTCCTGGATATAACCCAATCCCCCTTTACCGTAGTCAGACACGATCACGGCATCGTACTCTGGGAGGTGCTTGAGAAAATTGTCGAGTAGCCTGATGCGCGCGTCCTTGCTAACAGGGGTGTCGAAATCGATACGCAGCATTTGCTGGTGCAGCTGCTTGGAAATGACGCGCAACTTGACGGTGGTGTTCAGCAGGCTGTCCCGCTCAAGACGGCAGTGGACGTCGTCCTTCCCTAGAAGCTTTTCGAGGCTGTCCGCCTCACGATCATCGCCGCTAATGGAAAACAGCGTGCACGCCGCACCCAAGTGCCGCACGTTCCGCGCCACGTTGGCGGCGCCGCCCGGAAGCTCCTTCGCCTCCTTCACCGCCACCACGGGTACTGGCGCTTCGGGCGAAATTCGCTCGACATCGCCGTACCAGTACCGATCCAGCATGGCGTCGCCCACGATCAGAACCTTGGAGTGGGCGATTTTTTCTAGCAGTGGCAGCAACATGTTATTAATTGTTTAGAAAATTCATTGTTTGTACGGTGCGCGCGATTTGTGCCGGACGAGGTATTATCCGGACATTCATTCAGGCTGTCGATTGTCCGCATAGTTCGTGGTACCTCAGATCGACTGAATTTCATGGTGAATGGTATTGAGAACCGCCACGGGATCCGGCGCGCGCGTAATCGGTCGGCCGATCACCAGGTAGTCCGCCCCGTCTGCCACCGCTGCGGCGGGTGTGAGTGCGCGACGCTGGTCATCCCGGGCATCGGCAGTCTGCCTCACGCCGGGTGTCACGAGCACAAATTCCTTCCCGAAACGCTGGCGTAGCCGTGAGGCTTCCTGCGGCGAGCAAACCACACCGTCCAGATGGGCTTCCAGCGCAATACCCGACAGGCGTTCCACCTGCTTTTCCATGCCGCGCTCGAGGCCAATTTCGGCAAGATCTTCATCTCCGTGGCTGGTCAACAGTGTCACACCCACGAGCAGAGGACGGTGGCTGGATTGATCAATCGCCTCGCGCGCCGCCGCCAGCATGTGCCCTCCACCGAGCGTATGCACATTGACCATCCATACACCCAATCCGGCCGCCTGCGTGCAGGCGCGGGCCACGGTGGTGGGGATATCGTGGTACTTCAGGTCGAGAAACACGTCAAAGCCACTCGATACCAAATGCGACACCAGTTCGGGACCGGCGGATGTGAACAATTCCATGCCAACCTTAAGACGGCAGAGCGCAGGGGTGACGCGCTGCACAAAGGCGCGTGCCGTCCCGGCATCGGGAAAATCCAGGGCGACGATGACGCGCGATCCAACCATCATTCCTCCTGCACGGGTTTGATGGTATTCCAGTGGTTACAACCAGGACATAACCAGTGCAGGGCCTTCCCCTTGAAGCCGCATTCGCCGCAAGCATAACCAAGATGTTGCAGACGCAGGTCTTCGATGATGCCCTTTAACATCAGCAGGTCGTTGCGGGACGAATCCTTGGTCCTGACCAGGTTGAGTTCCAACAACTTGTGCAAGCCGTGAACATTGGGTGTGCGTCGCAGCCAGTCAATGATGAACTTTTCCGCCGCCTCCACCCCATCACGACGGTTGATGACATCGGCGAACGCCAGGGCGAGCGAGACTCCGCCGTGGCGTTGCAGGGAGGAGCGGAAATAATCATAAAGCCCGCGCTCATCATCCAGCTTCCGAAAACATTCCGATATGCGTTCCGCCACCTCGCCGAGATAATGGATATCCTGCTCCTCGATTCGTTGCCAGTATTCAATCGCATCACGAAAATTTCCCTGCTGGGCAGAGATATCCCCGAGGAGGATGCTGGCACGCACGCACTTGGCATCGGCCGTCAATGCCTGCTTCAAATGTTCACGCGCTGATGAAACATTATGACGGGCGAGATCCTGCTCCGCCAATTCACAATAAAAATGTGCAATCATGCTGTTCATGTTTTTGCCGGACAGGCGCGCCAGCCGGCGAACGACGGAAATGGCCTTTTCCCATTCTTTTTCCTGCTGGTAGATATGCAATAACATGCGTAACGCTTGTTCGCTGTGCGCACGGATTTCGGCTAGTTCCAGAAACAGGTTTTCGGCGCGATCGTACAGCCCGGCCTTGTGATAATCCTGCGCCAGCTCCAACAACGCGTGACTGCGTTGATCCTTGTCGAGTGTAGGGCGGGCGATTAAATTCTGGTGAATACGAATGGCGCGCTCGACCTCACCACGACGGCGAAACAGGTTTCCCAGTGCAAGGTGGGTTTCCACGGTTTCTGAATTAACCTCCAGCACCCGGATAAAGACCTCGATCGCCTTGTCGGGCTGCTCGTTCAGCAGGAAATTCAGGCCCTTGAAATAGGCGGAGGGAAGATCGAACGGTTGCCGGGCACGGCGCTTCTGCTCCAGGCGCGCTGCGAACCAGCCGGAGGCAGCGGCCAGCGGTAACAACAACCACAGCAAATCGTTGGCATTCATATTATGACGGGACGAACGAGCGAAACGAGTAGGACTTCATTGTCGTCAGCACGAACGAACTAGGAGTTCTTTGTTAAATAACATCTTTAATGGGAAGCGCCCGCAGATTGATGACTTCCTGCTCAATTTGACGGATTTCCTTTCTTGCCTGGACCAGCTGTCGCTGCATCCGCATGACCATGCGCAGACTTGCGAGATAGCCCGCCAACACACCGATGGCAAAACTGGTCAGCAATGCCACCGAGAGTGGTCCGGACCATTTCAGACCGAAGTAATAGCTGAGTTCAACTGCCTGCTTGTTCTGAATGGCAAACGCAATGCCGATGAGCAGAATGAGTATCGCCAGAATCGTGTATATGATCCGCTTCATGGGGCCTCCTTGGGTTGCTGACGCCCTGCCACCGGCGGCAAGGGATACTCAGTTTGTCTTATTTTTGGCCATAAAAAAACGACATGGAGGACCCACATGCCGTTTTGTGCACACCACAACCGGAAAAGCTGTGTCACTCCGATCCGTTGTTGACGCGCTCCCGCAATTCCTTGCCGGGTTTAAAGTGTGGAACAAACTTGTCCGGGACTTGAACCGCCGCGCCGGTCTTGGGATTACGGCCAGTTCGCGGTGGCCGGTAGTGCAGGGAAAAGCTTCCGAAACCTCGGACTTCGATGCGATCGCCTGAAGACAGCGCGGCGGACATCTGTTCCAGCAGTTCCTTGACCGCCAGCTCCACATCCCGGTAATCCAGTTGTGGCTGCTTGCCTGCGAGCAAACTGATAAGTTCTGATTTCGTCATACTCACTCTCTACCTATAGAAAATAAGTAGAACAATTTCAAGGGGTTTTAACAGACCAGACGGATTATTTCCGCCCCCTAAAAACACCTTTGTTCCCAGCCTAATCGCCGGAATGCGCAGCTACTCGGAGCTTTCATGCCCGCCCAGTTTCTCCTTGAGCTTGTCGCCCAGGGAAGAGGTGGCCGAGCCACCTTTGCGCGCATATTCCTGCACTGCCTCGTTTTCTTCTTCCATGTCCTTGGCTCGGATGGAAAGCGAGATTTTTCGGTTCTTGCGGTCGATCGTGGTGATCTTGCCCTCCACGCTGTCGCCTTCCTTCAGAACAGAACGAGCGTCCTCGACTCGCTCGCGTGCAATATCCGCAGCGCGCAAGTAGGCCTCGACATCATCCGCCAGCTTGATGACGGCCCCCTTGGTTTCCACGCTCATCAC
>DATCZH010000044.1:0-10623 GCA_036526015.1 Sulfuricaulis sp. | reverse complement strand
GATCATACCGAGCAACCCATCATCGACAGTCGTTTGTTGGAACAACTCCAGAAGGCCATGCGTGACCAGCTGTTATATCCACAACAAGGACGGGAGATGCAGACGGCAAGGCTGCAACGCCAGCTCAAGCATTTTCCGATCGCGACGCGCGTTAACTTCAGCATTTCTCCGAAAGGACTGCTGACCATCATGGAAGTCACGGCGCAGGACCGCCAGGGGTTGCTGTATCAGGTGGCTCTCGCACTCAAGCACTGTCACGCGAACCTGGTGGCCGCCAAGGTAGCGACCTACGGTGAACGCGCCGAGGATATATTCTTCATTAATAGCCGTGAGCGGCAACCGCTCACCGATCCGGTGCAACTGAATTGTCTGGAAAGCGAAATCGTGCGACGCCTGGAACCCGCGTCAACTGCTACCAAGGCGCATACGACGGAATTCTGATGCTGGTGGATCAGCCCCCGAGATAGCATTCCTGTATTTTTGCATCTTTAAGGAGTGTCTCGGCCGAATCAGAAAGCACGATATTGCCGCTTTCCATGACGTAACCGCGGTGACTGACCTCCAGGGCCAGTTTCGCATTCTGCTCCACCAGTAATAGTGTCATGCCTTCTTCCGCGATCCGGCGAATGGTTTCAAATATTTTCTGCACCAACATCGGCGCCAGCCCCATGCTGGGTTCATCGAGTAGCAGCAACTTTGGGCGGCTCATCAGTGCGCGGCTGATGGCCAGCATCTGCTGCTCTCCACCGGAAAGCGTTCCGGCCTGCTGATGGCGCCGCTCCGCAAGGCGGGGAAATAAGTCATACATTCGTTCCATGTCTGAACGGATGGTGGCGGTATCCGTGCGGGCGTAGGCGCCAATCTTGATGTTTTCTTCCAGGGTCAGACGGGCAAAGATACCGCGCCCTTCCGGCACCATGGATATGCCACGACGCACCAATTCATAGGAAGGTCGCCCGGTAATGGGGATTTTCTCAAACAGGATTTCACCACGGCTGGGTGGAAGCATGCCGCACAGAGACTTGAGCGTGGTGGTTTTCCCGGCGCCGTTGACACCGATAAGGCAGACGAGTTCATTACGTTTGACCGTCAGATCGATTCCCTTGACGGCGCGAATCCCGCCGTAGGACACCTCCAGTTCGCGCGTTTCCAGGAAGCTCATGCCGGCCCCCCGCCCAGATAGGCTTCAATAACGCGAGGATCGCATCTAACATCGGCCGGAACGCCTTCGGCGATCTTTTTCCCGTAATCAAGCACGGCGATGCGGTCGCAGAGTCCCATCACGAGCTTTACGTCATGCTCGATCAACAGCAGGGTTACTCCATCGTTGCGAATTTTTTGCAGGAGAATCTGAAGTTTGCTGGTTTCGACAGGATTCATACCGGCGGCTGGCTCGTCCAGCGCCAGCAGGATGGGGTCCGTGGCCAAGGCGCGCGCAATTTCGAGTCGTCGCTGGTCTCCATAAGAAAGGTGTTTCGCCGGCAGGTAGGCTTGCTTCATGATGCCGGCGTATTCCAGCAGTTCACGTGCCCGCTCCAGAATGGCCGCCTCTTCCGTGCGCGTCGTGCGGTTTCGCCAGACGGCGCCGACGATACCGGCGTGTGTACGCAGATGCCGCCCTACCATGACATTCTCGATCGCCGTCATGTTGGCAAATAACCGAATGTTCTGAAATGTTCGCGCCAGACCGAGTGCGGCGACCTGATTCGGCTTTAGTCCGGAAATCCGGGCGCCATGCAGACTGATTAGTCCAGCATCGACCCGGTACAGGCCGGTTAAGACATTGAACAAAGTCGTCTTGCCGGCGCCGTTCGGGCCTATTAATCCGTATATCTCCCCAGCATGTATCTGCAAGGATACGTCATCCAGTGCTGCGAGGCCGCCAAAATACTTGGATACGCCACTGACGACCAGCCGTGTTTCGGGACGCGATTCCGCATTAATTTCAGCGCCGAGTGTCATAAAGCGAAGCCTGTTCCTGGGCCAGAATGGAAGCATCGGACCCGAATTCATGGCGGCGGCGAACCGATGGGAGCAGTCCAGCCGGGCGGAAGATCATGATCAGAACCAGCGCGAGACCAAAAATCAGCATGCGCAAATCGGCGGCGTCCACGAGGATGCGGCCAAATATGTAACTCTGGAGGTCACCGATGTAGCGCAATGCCTCCGGGAATATCGTTAGCAGTACCGCACCCAGGATAACGCCACCGATGTTGCCCATGCCGCCCAGCACAATCATGCACAGGACAATGATGGACTCGAACAGATTGAAGCTCTCCGGACTAATGAAGCCCTGGAATCCCGCAAACAGGCCGCCGCTGATGCCGGCGAATGAGGCCCCCATGGCAAACGCCAGCAGCTTGATGTTGCGCGTATTGATACCCATGGCCTCGGCGGCCACTTCGTCCTCACGGATCGCTACCCAGGCGCGGCCGATGCGCGAGTTTTGCAGCCGTAAGGAAACGAATATCACGAGAAGTGCGAGAATCAGAAAAAGATAGTAATAGGTGTATATGCCCGGAAAAGTAACGCCGAATAATGTGTGTGTCTCGCTGAATGAGAAGTTTCCGAAAGCGACTGGATCGATCAGGTTGATGCCTTGTGGGCCGTTCGTGATGTTAACGGGCGCATTGAGGTTGTTAAGGAATATCCGGATGATTTCCCCGAAGCCAAGCGTCACGATTGCCAGGTAATCGCCACGCAAGCGCAAAGTCGGCGCTCCCAGTAAAATCCCGAAAATACCAGCGATCCCCGCCCCGATGGGTAGCAGCGCCCAGAACGGCAGATGCAGACCGAAATGCGGCGAGGCTAATAGTGCGTAGGCATAGGCGCCGACGGCGTAGAACGCGATGTAGCCAAGATCGAGCAGCCCGGCATAACCGACCACGATATTGAGGCCCAGCGCCAGCATGATGTACAGCAGGGTGAAATCCAGAATCCGCACCCATCCGCGTCCGAGCGTCTCGCCGGTGAGAAATGGCAGCAGTACCAGCAGGATACCCAGCGCGATATAGGAGACCCAGACCACGCGTCGATCGTGCCGCCAGGCATTCCATTGGTTACTCAGTAGCGTCATGCTCAGGCGCGCTCCACGACACGTTCGCCCAGAAGACCGGAGGGACGGATCACCAGTACCAGTATCAGCACGAAGAAGGCGAAGACATCCTGATAATGACTACCGAGGAATCCGCCTGTGAGCGTTCCAATGTACCCCGCGCCGAAGCTCTCAATCAGGCCCAACAACAAACCCCCCAGCATGGCACCAGCGATGTTCCCGATACCGCCCAAAACCGCCGCGGTGAACGCCTTGAGGCCGAGCATGAAGCCCATGAAATAATGCGCCAGACCGTAATACGCGCTTACCATGACGCCAGCGACCGCAGCGAGCGCCGCGCCGATCACAAACGTAATGGAAATGATGGTGTTGACGTTGATGCCCATCAATCCGGCGATGTCTTGTGCCTGAGCGGTAGCGCGCATGGCACGCCCTAAACGAGTTTTTCGGATGAGCACCAACAGCCCTGCCATCAACAGACAAGAAAGCAGAATGATAAATATCTGCAGGTTGGTGATCACGGCGCCACCGATGTCGTAGCGCACCAGTGGCAACAGCGGCGGAAAGGTAATGTATTGTTTACCCCAGATCAGCATTGCCGTGTTTTGCAGGACGATCGACATACCGATGGCCGTGATGAGAGCCGCCAGTCGGGGAGCGCGACGCAGCGGTCGGTAGGCAACGCGCTCAATGAGGAAACCCAGCATCACACACACGGCGATGGCGGCCAACAGTCCAAGTGATACGATAAGCAGGCCATTGGCATCGGTGCCGCTCGAGGCAATGGCACTAATGACGGCGAGACAGATCATGGCGCCGAACATCGTTACTTCGCCATGCGCGAAGTTGATGAGTTCGAGGATGCCGTACACCATGGTGTAACCCAGCGCCACCAGGGCATAGATGCTTCCGAGAACGAGACCGTTGATGAGCTGCTGGGTAAATATGTCCAAACGATATGGCCTCGCCGTTAAATCAGCCCAGTGGAAAACCGTGTGCTTTACTTATTTTTCCCCATTCCCGTAGCACCGCCCATCACCGTTTCCAGTACTTCCCATTTTCCGCCTTTCACCTGATAAAGCGTAATGGCACCACCGCGGATATCACCCTTTTCATCGAAACTGATGTTTCCGGTGACGCCGGCGCGCTGTACTTGTGGCAATTCTGCCAGATAACGCGCCGGCTCCGCGGAATCAGCATTTTTCATCGCTTCCACCATCACATTGACGGCGTCGTAGGCATAAGGCGCATAGGTCTGGATCGTGCCGAAGCGGCCAGTGAATTTTTTCCTGAACTCCTTCCCGCCCGGCATGCTGTCGATAGGCAGGCCGGGTGAAGAAGCCGTCACACCTTCGGAGTTGCTTCCGGCAAGTTTGAGAAACTCAGCAGTCTGGACCCCATCCCCACCCAAGAACTTCGCCTTGAGGCCAAGTGATTGCAATTGCTTCACCATTGGGGCGCCTTGCGCATCCATGCCACCGTAGAAGACTAAGTCGGGTTTCTTCCCCTTGATAGAAGTGAGGATGGCCAAAAAATCCGTGGAGCGATCGGTCGTGAACTCGCGCGCGATCACTTCACCTCCCGACGCCTTGACCGCCTTTTCCACTTCATCGGCCAGCCCCTGTCCATAGGCGGTGCGATCATCGATGATGGCAACACGTTTGGCTTTCATGTTTTTCACGGCATACTCGCCCAGCACTTTTCCTTGTTGACGGTCATTAGTCATGACACGGAATGCTGTTTTGTATCCCTGAGCCGTGTAGGCAATGGCGGTGGCCGAAGGAGAAATCTGGGGAATGCCGGCATCAAAATAGATTTTCGAGGCGGGGATACTGGTCCCGGAATTCAAATGCCCGATGACACCGGCTACACGCTGGTCCACCAGTTTCTGCGCCACGACGGTCGCGGTTCGGGGATCGGCGATGTCGTCCTCGCTCACCAGGATGAATTTCACTTTCTTGCCACCGAGCGTGACGCCTGAGACATTGTTCTCATCGATAGCGAGTCGCGCCCCATTATCGTTGTCTTTGCCCAGATGGGCCTGCGGACCGGTCAGCGGCGAGACTTGTCCGATCTTGACCGCCATCTCGCCACCTGTCGTGCCGGTGGTGGTTTCTTCTTTTTTACTACAAGCAGTCAAAGTAATCGACAGAACAAACAACCAAAGTGTCCATTTCGTCAGTGACGGAGCGTTCATAAATTTTCTCCTTGAGGATTTTTTTCCGACATGGGCACAAATCCTATCGCAAAACACCCGCCCTGACCTAGTTCGCAGCAAGCCCGGGCAACAAACCGTTAAGCAGGGCTAACCGTCTCCCTGATTGGCTGGGATGCGAAGACGAAGGCCGACCGGGAGATCGGCATCCCACAAATTATTGATAAACCGCAACGCGTCTATGTGGATGTCATACTTTCGTGCGATTGAGACCAGCGTATCGCCCTTGCGTACGACGTGTTCACGCGGTGAATCGGATGAACTGATGGCCGCCTGGACTGGGACAGGGGAAGTCTGTGGCACACGTTTCAAGAACCGCTGTATGCCGCGGAACATGCTGGCGGCCAGCTTCTCCTGGTACGCCGAGCTGCGCAATTTCTTCTCCTCCGAGGGATTGGAAATGAAGGCGGTTTCGACTAGGACCGACGGGATGTCGGGAGACTTGAGCACGGCAAATCCGGCTTGGGCCACGTTGCGTAGATGCACCGGACCCACGCGCTGTAGCTCCGCCAGGATATCCTCACCCAGACTCAGGCTGTCTTGCATGGTCCTGTTGTGGGATAGATCAAGCAGGACCTGTGCCAGCATGTCATCCTTGTCATTCAGGGAAACTCCCCCGATCAGGTCTGAGGCATTTTCCTTGTCCGCGAGCTGTTGCGCCATGGCGTTGCTGGCGCCCTTCTCGGACAAGGCGTAAACCGACGAACCGTAGGCGCGGCGGCTGGGAACGGCATCCGCATGAATTGAAATAAATACATCGGCGCGCATCCGGCGCGCCTTCTCGTAACGCTGACGCAAACTGACATAATAATCGCCATCGCGGATCAACGCGGCGCGCATTCCCGGCGTCTTTGCCACCAGCTTGGCCAGGTCACGTGCAATCGCCAGGGTTACGTCCTTTTCGCGCGGGCGGTAGCGTCGCCCCACCGCGCCCGGGTCTTCGCCGCCATGCCCGGCGTCAATCGCCACGATGCGCTCGCGCGGGACGGGGCGTGCCGGAGGGGATAACTTCGCGATTTCCCGCGAGCTGGTCGAATCGTCCTGGATTACCTTGATGTCATGCAGATCGATGACAAGACGGTGCCCGTATGGACCTGCCGGTTTCAACATGAAGCTGCGCGCGCGGGCTTCGGCCTTGAGATCCAGCACGATGCGTAACGGTCCTTCTTCGGGCATGCCACTGCGAACGCTGGTAATCAATGGACCGCCTGTCTCCACTTCCGGGAGAGTTCCCTGCAGGCGGGCATCAAGCATGTCCACCACGACACGATGCGGGTTTTCCAGGGTTAAAAGCCGGTGCTCCAGTGGACCGCTGACATCGAATACAACGCGGGTATGATCCGGCGCACGCCACACACGGAGATTATTTACGGATACGGTTTCGGCAGAAACCGTCAAGGTAATGAAGAGCAAACATGCCGCGGGGAGCAGGCGCCGAAATACTTTCATTTCAGCACCTCCTGTAAGGCATCTCCATCCGGTGTCAAAGTTGTGATCCGTACCATGCGTCCTGTCTCGGTCGGTTCAATCATAATATCCACGTCCGGAGAAGGCAAAACGCCTTGCGCGCGTTCGGCCCACTCGACGACACACACGCCTTTACCGTCAAGGTAGTCGCGCACGCCGAGAAATTCCAGTTCTCCGGGGTCGTTCAGGCGGTAGAGATCGAAATGAAAAAAATGCTGATGTCCGAATGTATAAGGTTCAACGAGGGTAAACGTCGGACTCTTCACCGCGCCTGCATGGCCCAGACCGCGCAATATGCCGCGCACCAGCGTGGTCTTGCCCGCCCCCAAAGGCCCGCGCAGATACATTAAGCGCCATTTTCCCACTTGGGGAGCGAGTTTTTGCCCCAACGCCTCCATCTCTTCCACTGATCTGACGAGTCGCTCAAGGCTTGGCATGTCCCACCAAGCGATTAAGACGGTGACGAAGGTAAGGAAGCAAGTCAGAGGCCATCATGCCGGACTCACCATTCGCGGCGGCGTCATCGCCGGCGGCCGCGTGAACCCATACACCAAGGCGCGCGGCCATGGGCGAGATCAATCCTTGGGCTCTCAGGCCAGCAATTACGCCCGTCAGGACATCCCCCATGCCGCCACTCGCCATGCCAGGATTGCCGCGGTCACAAACCGAGACTACACCATCATATAATGAGGCGATTAGCGTACCTGCCCCCTTCAACACGCACACCCCGCCGAAACTCGCCACCAACTCGTGCGCCGCGGCAAAACGGTCAGCCTGAATCTCCTCTATCGACAATCCCAGAAGACGCGCTGCCTCACCCGGATGCGGCGTGAGTATCCAGTCCGCGTGCATCAACGGGTCGGCGGCGAGGATGTTGAGCGCATCGGCATCTACCACCATGGGCAACTTGGTGTCGAGTACGGTGCCGAACAGGGCATTGCCCCATTCCCCCTGCCCCAGTCCTGGACCCATGGCAATGACATCGGCACGCGCCAGCAAAGGACGCAATGCTTCAGGTGTGGCAACACCATGAACGATCAACTCCGGACAAGCTGCACTGATGTGCGCGGCGTGTTCGGGATGCGTGGCCAGGATCACCAATCCAGCCCCGGCGCGATACGCCGACTCGCCCGCCAAGCGAGCCGCACCAGGCATGCCACGGTCGCCACCTATTACCAGCACATGCCCGGCATCGCCCTTGTGCATGTCTTGCCGGCGCATGGGCATCAGCCCGTGAAGAGATGCTTCTGTCAGGCGCTTGATCATGACAGGAATCTTGGTATAGATATCCGGTGGAACTTTGAGATCATTGAAAAAAATCTCGCCGGCATGCTCCCGGCCCGTGCCGGTGAACAAGCCGGGCTTGAGACCAATGAAGGTCATGGTCGCGCTGGCGCGCACCACTGCGCCCATGACACGGCCGGTGTCAGCGTTCAAGCCGGAAGGGATGTCCACGGCCAGCACCGGGATATGGCTGTGATTGATGGCCTCAATCGCCGCGCACCATTCGCCATCAACCTCGCGTTCGAGGCCTGTACCAAGCAAGGCATCAACGATGATGTCCTGGCCCCCAAGTAAATCGGCCTGGAAATTTCTCATAGCCACGCCGGCGGACTTGGCTTTCTTGCGTGCCGCGGCCGCGTCGCCCTTAATTTTTTCCGGCGTGTCCAGCCCGAGTGCGATCACGGTGAGTCCGTATTCACGCGCCAGGCGTGCGATCACATACCCGTCGCCGCCGTTGTTTCCCGAGCCGCAAACCACTGCGACGCGTCGCGCCCGCGGCCAACGTGCCCGCAGGAGGTCGAAAGCCGCCTCCCCTGCGCGCTGCATCAGCGTTGCGCCCGGAATCTTGCGCGCTTCGATGGCCAGGCGGTCTAGTTCCCTCACCTGGGCGGCGGTATAAAGAGCTTCAGGAAGATCCATGCATGCGTCCTTTTCTTCGAAGAGTATATGATAGGCCCTCATGCATACGGCACGAAACACTAAAATCGATCTTTCCCGCCTGGCATCTGATATCAAGGGATGGGGGCAGGAGCTGGGCTTTCAGCGAATCGGTATCGCCGACATTAACCTCAGCGAAGCAGAAACCCGATTGCTAGGCTGGCTCAAACTGGGGCGACAGGGAGAAATGCAATATATGGAATCCCACGGCACACGCCGCAGCCGGCCACAGGAATTACAACCCGGCACGCTGCGCGTGATCTCAGCACGGTTGGATTATCTTCCGGGAGAGGCCGCTGACAGCGAAACTATCATGCGCGACCCGGAGCTGGCCTTTATCTCGCGCTACGCGCTTGGGCGGGACTATCACAAAATCTTGAGATCCCGATTGCAGAAGCTGGCCGATCGCATTGCGACTAAGGTCGGCCGCTTTCAGTACCGGGTATTCACCGACAGCGCCCCGGTGCTGGAAAAGGCCCTGGCCGAAAAGGCCGGGCTCGGCTGGATCGGCAAGCACACCAATCTTATCGATCGACAGGCTGGTTCGTGGTTTTTCCTCGGTGAGCTGTACACCGATTTACCACTGCCGGTTGATGCGCCCGCCGATAACCACTGTGGAACCTGTCATGCCTGCCTCGATATCTGTCCGACTCAGGCCATCGTGGCACCATACGAACTGGATGCGCGTCGCTGCATCTCCTATCTAACTATCGAGTTGCGTGGCCCGATTCCTGAAAACTTGCGACCACTGATCGGCAATCGTATTTACGGCTGTGATGACTGCCAACTTGTCTGTCCCTGGAATCGCTTCGCCCGCTCCAGCACGGAACCCGACTTCGCGCCGCGTCATGGCCTTGATGCACCGGAGCTGATTCGGCTGTTTGCCTGGACGGAGGTAGAATTCCAGAAATACACCGAAGGTTCCGCCATCCGGCGCATCGGTTACGAGTGCTGGTTGCGGAATATTGCCGTGGCACTCGGTAATGCCGCCACCAGCGATATCATCGTCTCAGCCATCAAGTCACGTCTCTCGCATACTTCAGGCATTGTACGAGAACATGTGCAATGGGCGCTGGTACAACATGATTTGAGATAAAAAGACTAGGCGTGACCAAGTCGCACCCGGTATATTTTCCTTGCGTTACTGGCGCTTTGCCTGCCGATTGGTTCCATCCAGCGATTTGGCGAGATTCACCAACGTGACAAACTCGCCACGATATCCGAAGTTATCTTTGCCAAGCGTGCCTTGGGCAAGTTTCACGATTTCGTCATACCCAAAGTCATTAGTATAGGTCCCGCCGCGCAACACCTGACCGAAAGCGGATACCGCCGCGCCGAAGCGAAAGTTGTCAGACGCCTTGGCGACAGAATTCTGAATATCGGCTGTTTTTATGGGTTGTTCGATAAGCCGGCTGCGATCGCCGTCCGGGAGTTTGTAACGCAGGCGCAACCAAGCCAGTTCGTCTTTATTTGCCTTGCTTGCCTTCAACTCGGAGCCGTAGCGTAACGCTTCAAGCCGCGACCCCCTGCCGTCGGCCAGAGCAATCTCGTAAATAGCTGTCACCGTGTGGCCGGCACCGATGTCGCCGGCATCCACTTTGTCGTTGTTGAAATCCTCACGTTTCAGCGCCCGGTTCTCATAACCAATCAGGCGGTACTCGTCCACCACCGCCGGGTTAAACTCGATCTGGATCTTCACGTCCTTGGCGATCGTCTGCAGCGTTGAGGCAATTTCCGTCACCAGCACTTTGTTGGCCTCCCTGAGTGTGTCGATGTAGGTGTAGTGGCCATTACCCGCATCGGCTAACTGCTCCATTAAACGATCGTTGTAGTTTCCGGTACCGAAACCGAGTGTGGTGAGCGATACCCCGGTCTTGCGTTTCTCCTCGATCAAGTTTTTAAGCGCCTCAAAGTTCACCGTTCCAACGTTAAAGTCACCGTCAGT
>DATCZH010000043.1:0-4158 GCA_036526015.1 Sulfuricaulis sp. | reverse complement strand
CATCATAGACATCGTGTTCGCTGATGTCGGCCTCGACAGTGGGATCGATACCGAGCGCGCGCGTGACCAGATTCTTGCTGATAGACACACGCGCCTCTTCCGCGGTCACCAGGCCACGGCTGACCAGTTCCTGCACAACGGAATGATCTTCCGTGACCTGTTCCAGAATAGTGTCGCGGTAGCGGTAGAGGCGCGAATCCCCCACGTGACCGACGCAAAGTTTATCGCCGTAGAAGAGGGCGACCACAATGGTGGAGCCCATGCCTTCGTGTTCCGGATTCGAGCGCGCATGGTTGTAGATCGTCTGGTTAGCCAGCTGGATCGCTTCACGCACCGCCGCAATCTCGATGGTGCGGTTTTCCAAACCCGTTGCCTCGGTGAGTGAAACAACAATGTGGCGCAGGATGGTTTCCACGGCCAGCCGGCTGGCGACCTCGCCGGCACGGTGTCCACCCATGCCATCGGCCACGATGGCCAAGCCCGCCTCTGGGGCGAAGACGATATGGTCCTCATTCTGCTTGCGCATGCGGCCTGAGTCGGTCAGGCCAAATATCTGGATTTCACTCATGAAATCTTGGTCCACTTGACCGCTGTCTCGGGTTTGAGAGGAGGGGGGTCAAGATAGATGCAGGCAAGAAGGCGGGTTGTCATGGTGGAGGTGATGGCCTGTCCCTGGGATATGTCTTGGTCGTCCTGTTGGTTTACTGGGCCCGTGGCGCTTTGTGATTCCAAGTATAGGTGTTGGTGCATTGAATCCGACGGAAATTTGCTACCAGAATTAGTTAATAAATTAATTATAATATACATTATATATTATATATATCTATATGAAATATAAATAATAAATATGTTAATTCACAGAAGCATATTTTCCAGAATGCGACGATAGACACTCGCCAGCCGAGCGATATCATCCACTGCAATGCTTTCGTCAATTTGATGAATCGTGCGATTCAGGGGACCGATCTCGACCACCTCCGTCCCCGTGGGAGCAATGAAACGGCCATCCGAAGTACCGCCACTCGTGGACGTTTCCGCATCCATGCCCAATTCCTGTTTCACCGCCGCGCGCACCGCTTCGATTAGGGTGGTTCCACGGGTCAAAAAGGGGTGGCCGGAAAGCACCCACTGGAGCTGATATTCCGCGCCATGGCGTTGAAGAATTTCCGCCACCCGGCTGCGTAAATCGGCATCCGTCACGGCCGTCGAGAAGCGGAAGTTGAATACGACTTCGAGCCTTCCCGGGATAACGTTCTCGGCCCCCGTCCCGCCGTGGATATTGGAAACCTGGAAGCTGGTGGGCGGGAAATCGGCATTGCCCTTATCCCATTCGGTCGCGGCCAGTTCCGCCAGCGCCGGCGCGAGCGTATGGATAGGATTCTTGGCCAGCTGCGGATAAGCCACATGCCCTTGCTTGCCGCGCACCGTGAGGCGTCCGGTGAGGGATCCGCGACGGCCGATTTTGATGGTGTCGCCGAGTTTATTAGTGCACGAGGGCTCGCCGACCACGCAGTAATCGATCTTGATTCCGTGTTTTCCCAGCCATTCCATGACTTTCACGGTGCCGTTCACCGCCGGGCCTTCCTCATCCGAAGTGATGAGAAGGCCGATGGAACCCTTGTGCTTGGGGTGCTTGCCCAAAAAATCTTCAATCCCCGTGACGAATGCCGCCAGAGAGGATTTCATGTCCGAGGCGCCACGCCCGTACAGATGACCATCGCGCACCTCAGGCCGGTATGGATCGCTCTTCCATGCCTCACGGGGACCCGCGGGCACGACATCGGTATGGCCCGCAAATACCACCAGCGGCTTGGCATTCCCGCGTACGGCCCATAGGTTCTCAACATCTCCGAAGGGCAGGCGCTCGGCCTTGAAACCGAGCGGTGTAAGCCGTTTGATCAGGATTTCCTGGCAGCCTTCATCACGCGGTGTCTGCGACGGGCGCGCAATCAGCTCCTTCGCCAGTTCAAGCGTCTTATCAGACATAATCGTTAATTAATTGAAAAAAAATAAAAAAGTTACGATGAACGGCAGCCATTAAATATCGCGCAGCAATTCATTGATCCCGACCTTGGAGCGCGTTTTCTCATCGACCTGCTTTACGATCACGGCGCAATAGAGGCTGTATTTGCCATCGGCAGATGGCAGATTGCCCGAGACCACGACAGCCCCCTTGGGTACCTTCCCGTAAGTCACGTCGCCGGTCTGGCGATTGTAGATTTTGGTGCTTTGACCGATATACACCCCCATGGAAATGACCGCGCCTTCCTCGACAATCACCCCTTCGACGATTTCGGAGCGGGCCCCGATGAAGCAGTTGTCCTCGATAATGGTGGGTGCGGCCTGCACTGGTTCCAGCACCCCGCCGATGCCGACGCCGCCGGACAGGTGTACATTCTTGCCGATTTGGGCACAGGAGCCGACCGTGGCCCAGGTGTCCACCATGGCGCCTTCGTCTACGTAGCCGCCAATATTCACATAGGAAGGCATCAACACCGCCGAGGGTGCGATATAGGCGCCCTTGCGGATGGCCGCCGGCGGCACCACGCGGAAGCCGCCCTCACGGAAGGCCTTGGAGTTGTAGTCGCCGAACTTGGATGGGACTTTATCCCAATAATTGGTGTAGCCGCCTTTAATGAACTGGTTGTCCTCGATGCGAAAGTAGAGCAGCACGGCCTTTTTAAGCCATTCGTTCACGACCCACAGGCCGCCTTTTTTCTCCGCCACGCGCGCTTTTCCCGTATCGAGGAGGTTAATCGCCTCGTGCACGGCGTCTTTCACCAGCGCCTCGACGTTGCGCGGGGTGATGTGGGCGCGGCGCTCGAAGGCCTCGTTAATGACGATCTGAATATTGCTCATGGAGATATTCCTTGTCGGGCGTTCCGGTTATTTCAGCGATTCTACATAATTTCGGATGCGGTGTGCGGCCTCGATGCACTCCGGGAGCGGTGCCACCAGCGCCAGGCGCGCGCGGTTTTTGCCCGGATTCACCCCTTCGAAATCACGCGAAAGATAACTTCCCGGCAGTACCAGCACGTTTTCCCGTGCATACAGTTCGCGCGCGAAAACCTCATCGTCCTTCGGCAGTTTTGGCCACAGGTAGAACCCGGCCTCGGGCCGTTCGACCTCCAGCTCCGGTTTCAGGATCTTTAGCGCTGCGTCAAATTTGGCGCGGTACTGCTCGCGATTGGCCTTGACATGCGTCTCGTCGTTCCAGGCAGCCAGACTCGCAGCTTGTGTGGGCGGCGGCAGGGCGCTGCCCTGGTAGGTGCGATACTGGTGGTATTGCTGCATCACCTCGCCGTCGCCGGCGACAAAACCGGAGCGCAGCCCCGGCAGGTTGGAGCGTTTGGACAGGCTGTGGAACACAACACAGTGCCGGTAATCCTTGAGTCCGAGGTGGTTCGCCACTTGCAGCAGGCCCACTGGTGGGTGGTTCTCATCGAAATAGATTTCGGAATAGCATTCATCCGCGGCGATGACGAAGTTGTACTTCTGCGCCAGCTCGATGAGTTTCGCCAGATCATCGTGCGTCAGCACCGCGCCCGTCGGGTTGCCGGGTGAACAAATATAAGCCAGCGGCACCTTGCGCCAGGTCTCTTCCGGCACGGAAGCGAAATCCATGCGAAAGTTATTGTCCTGCGTCGTGTTCAGAAAGTATGGCTGCGCGCCGGCGAGCAGCGTGGCACCTTCGTAAATCTGGTAGAACGGATTGGGCATGATCACAGACGGCTGCTTCGAATTCACACGCCGGTCAATGACGGCCTGGGCGATCGAGAACAGCGCCTCGCGCGTGCCTGCCACGGGCAGGACATGGCGCTCCGGGAGGAGCTTGACTTTATTCAGATGAAAGCGGCGTGTGGCCCACTGGGCGATGGCTTGGCGCAATTCGGTAGTGCCCATCGTCACCGGATAATTCGACAGCCCGGAAAGATTGTCTGTCAGGGCTTCCAAAACAAAGGCCGGTGCGGCATGCTGCGGCTCGCCCATGGACAGACGAATTGCGGTCTTGCCTGCGGGCGGGGAGATGCCCTGGATGAGCTGAGCGAGCCGCTGGAAAGGATAGGGCTGTAAGCTCGCGAGCTTGGAATTCATGGAGTCCGGTTTGTTGAGAAAAAATAATTATACGGGAAGCCCCTGATGTCCTCCATTGAGGCG
>DATCZH010000042.1:0-9415 GCA_036526015.1 Sulfuricaulis sp. | reverse complement strand
GGCGCTGTTCCCCGTGGCCGGTCATGCGCTGGCATTAGGCAAGCTCAAAGTTCTTTCGGCTTTGAACGAACCGCTTAATGCCGAGATTGAATTCACTTCCATCACTGATAAGGAACTTAAAGGACTGACAATATCGCTGGCCTCACGCGCTGACTTCAATACCGTGGGTGTCGAGCGACTCCCGTTTCTTTCCCAAATTAAATTTGTCGTTGATCGGAAATCCGATGGGCGTCATTTCCTAAGCCTGCGCACCGATCAACAGGTAGACGAACCGTTCCTCCATTTATTGCTTCAAGCTGAATGGCCGGGCGGGCGTCTCGTGCGCGAATACACCGCACTGATTGATCCACCTTACCGGATTACCGGCAAGGCGGCTCCGGTTGAAACACCCGTCGTTACACCCCCCGCGCCAGAGCCGTTGCCGCCTCCGATGCCGAAAGCACAACCTCCCGCGCCACTGCCACCCGTGGCGGTGGCGCCACCGGTGGAGATGACGAAAGCAGAAATCCCCCCCGTCGCCATAATTCCGAAAGAACAGAAAGCAACCGAGGAACCAAAACCAGAAGAAGCACCTCCCCAGAAGGAAGTTGTAAAAGAAGTTTCTGCTGCGGATGTTCTGACGGAACCAAGAAAATTTGGTCCGCCGAATATCGCGCTTGGCACAGCTCCGGAAGAATCTGTGACGCCCACCGTCGAACCGCTGGAAGCCGCCCCCAAGGCAGAGGAGGCACCGATAACGCCAACGCCGGTTGAAACAAAAATCGCCCCGGCACTGGCGGACATTTCGGAATACAGCGTCAAGCGTGGCGACACACTCTGGCAAATTGCCGAGAAAGCGCAAGGCGGAAACCGGGATGTGAGCATCGAGCAGA
Source organism: Sulfuricaulis sp. (assembly GCA_036526015.1). GTDB lineage: Bacteria > Pseudomonadota > Gammaproteobacteria > Acidiferrobacterales > Sulfurifustaceae > Sulfuricaulis. The sequence goes on along the minus strand of DATCZH010000042.1, from coordinate 8,543 downwards.
TGATCCTGGCAATTTATCGGACCAACAAAGACGCCTTTTTCGGTAACAACGTCAACAATCTGAAGGCGGGCAAGATACTCAAATTTCCTGAACGCACGGAAGTCGAGTCTGTTACGCCCTCCCAGGCACGGCGGGAGTTCCGCGCACAATACGATGCCTGGCAGGAATACAAACTGAAACTGGCAAGCGCCAGTGGTGCCGTCAAGGTGACGGAAGCGCCCGCAGTGACGCCGCCGGTCGCGCCGGAGAAACCCGTGGCGGAGAAGTCTGCCGTGATGCCGGAGCCTAAGAAGGAAACGGCAAAGCCGTCAACACCGGCGCCGGGCGTGGCTGACAAGGGCAAGCAGGACGAGTTGCTCAAAATTGTGCGCAACACCTTGCAGCAAGAGAAGAGCACGCCAGACAAAGCTGTTTCAGAAAAGGAATCCGCCAAGGAAACGACCACCCGCGAGAAACAGGCGCTGGCCGAACGTGCCGCCACGTTGGAAGAATCTCTCGAATCCAAGCGGCTCGAAAACCAGGAACTCAGCGACAAGGTTGGGTTGGTGCGTTCGCAGCTTAAGAAAGAATCTCGCCTGATCGAACTGGAAAGCCAGAGTTTGGCCCAGCAGAAAAAGGCACCGGAGGGCAAGCCGGCGGAACCTGTCGCCAAGCCCGTAGCGCCTCCCCCCGCGCCTGCCGCGGTAGAAAAGCCCAAGGTTGAACCTCTCCCGCCACCAGTCGCTAAACCCGCGCCTGCCGCTCCGAAGAAGCGTGTGCCGCCACCCCCGCCACCGCCGCAGGAAAAGGACTTCCTGGCTACGGTCATGGACGCGATACAAAGTGATCTCTTGATGCCGGTTCTGATTGGCATAGTCGTGTTGCTGAGCGGCGGGATCGCGCTCGTCTATTTCCGCCGCCGTCAGAAATCCATTGCCGAATTCGAGGAGAGCATTCTTTCGGCCGATGCCATCAGTACCGATCAGCCCGCGACCACGGGCACCGTGGTGGGCCAGCAACCAGTAGCCGCCACCACTGGCGGTGATACATCGTTCCTGAGCGATTTCAGCCAGGGCGGCATGGGCAACATCCATACCGACGAAGTGGATCCGATCGCCGAAGCCGAGGTTTATCTCGCTTACGGGCGCGATGAAACGGCCGAGGAGATTCTTAAGGAGGCCATGGTCAAAAATCCGGATCGCCAGGAGATCAAGCTTAAGCTTCTGGAGATCTACCACCAGCGCAATGATGTCTCCGCGTTCGAAACACTGGCCGAGGAAGTCTACGCGGCGCAGGGCGGTCGTGGAGGCAAGATCTGGGGCAAAGTGGAAGAAATGGGACGCAAGCTTAATCCGGACAACCCAATGTTCCGTGGCGGTGCCCCGGGCAAGGCCCCGGAAGCGGTACCGCCGACCAAGCCCACTCCGGCTCCTGTGGCAGTGTCCGTGGCGACGACGGCGCCGGCGACATCGGGGGTTAATTTCAAGAGCCACGGTGCCGAAACAACAAAGATTGAAACCATCGATGACTTCGATTTTGATCTTGAGACACCGGCGGCAGAGGAAGCCAAGTCCACTGAAATCAGCGAGGATTTTTCGGTGTCCATGCCGGAGCCTGCTCCCAAGCACAAAGAAGAGCCGAGTCTTGGTTCTCTTGATTTTGGCACACCGTCAGACAACTCCGTTAATTTTGACACGGCCACTGAAACGCCAGCCGCACCGCCCGCCGATGAAGTTAAATGGGAACCGGAACCGGCTGCGCCTCCATCCGCAGCAGAGGTCGACCTGGACTCAGCCGCCGCCCCCTCCGGGGATGGTGAGACCTCCGCACAGTGGGATGAGGCGGCGACCAAACTGGATTTGGCCAAGGCCTACATTGATATGGGCGATGCCGAGGGCGCTCGCAGTATACTGCAGGAAGTCATGACGGAAGGCAGTGACGCACAAAGGAAACAGGCGCAGGAACTATCGTCCCAGATCGCCTGATATTTTCTTTCAGAATCTCCGCTTGAAATAAATCTCACCGCCACGGACGAGGCCCGATCGGGCCTCGATGCCGATGTAGCCGTCCGTCTCGACGTTCAGGTCGAGACCGAGAACACCTCCCGATTTGGCACCGCGCTCGAATGATAAGGTATGATTGATCGAACCGCTGGCGCGTTCCTCGCCGTCGATTTTGCCGTAGCTCCCCCCGCCGTACAAGCGCCATGACCGATCCAGATTTACCAAGACGCCGATCTGGGCCTGCGACTGCACCCAATCGATCACGACCGTCTGCGCGTCATTCTTGTGATCCGTCTTTTGATAGATGTATTCGAGCGATCCGTAGAGGGACGCACGCGGGCCTTCCAGCAGGAGGCCATGCAAAGTGAATCCCGCGTGATACCCGTCGAGTTCTTTACCGGCCGTGACAGGATTGTTTGTCTGGGTGAGAAAGGCGTACCCGCCGTACATTCCCAGCGTCACGCGGTTGCCGGCCTTTTCACGCAGGCTGACGCCGAGCCAGCGGCTGGTGCTGTCCTGGACCCGGTTGGCGTACACGAGCGGAATTTTCTGACGGGCAAATCGTATTGAAAAATCCAGGGTTGATGCCTGGTTATCTGACGGAGTCATCGGCCCGGCCCCTTCGACCAGGACGGGCTGGAATAACAGCAACAGCAAGACGATACAGATCTTCATTTACCCTTTATCCTGTCGTAGGTCACGAAACTGTAGGCATAGGGATTTCTTTCATCCGCTTCCTTGCGTGTGCGGGTGATTTCCTTCCAGTCGTGCCTGTCAAATTCCGGAAAATAGGTATCACCGTTGATCTCGGCATGAACCAGCGTCAGATAAATCCGGTCAGCCAAACCTAGGGCCTGACGGTAGATTTCCGCACCGCCAATGATAAATATTTCTGGATCATTCTGGATGTCCTGAAGCGCAGCATCGAGCGAATCTTTAACCTGGCAGCCCGGTGCGCGATAGGCCGGGTTACGCGTGAGAACGATATTGTGGCGGTCGGGAAGCGGTTTGCCGATGGATTCGTAATTGCGCCGCCCCATGATTACATGGTGACCGGTGGTGAGCTGCCGGAAATGTCGAAGATCCGCGGGTAAACGCCAGGGTAGGGTGTTTTGGATGCCGATCACACGATTTTCCGCCATGGCGGCAATAAGTGAAACGCGCCTTTTCTGAGACACGGCGTTTACACCGCAACCGGAGCCTTGATGGAAGGATGGGGATCGTAGTTGAGAAGCTCGAAATCATCGAAATCGAAATCGAACAGCGATTTTTTTTCTGGATTGAGACGCATCGAGGGCAGTGGCCTCGGCTCGCGGGCAAGCTGTGTCTGAACCTGTTCTAGGTGATTCAGGTAAAGATGGGCATCACCTAGCGTGTGGATAAATTCGCCCGGCTTGAGGCCAGTAATCTGGGCGATCATCATGGTCAGCAGGGCATACGAGGCGATGTTGAACGGCACGCCGAGAAAAATATCCGCGCTACGCTGATAGAGCTGGCAAGACAACCGCGCCTCCGCCACGTAGAACTGGAACAGCAGATGACAAGGCGGCAACGCCATGCGTCCGATGTCGGCGACGTTCCAGGCGCTGACGATCAACCGGCGCGAATCCGGCTTTCGACGAATGTCCCGTACCACCTGGCTAATCTGGTCAATCCGTCCTCCGTCATTAGAGGGCCAGGATCGCCACTGCGAGCCGTAGACCGGTCCAAGATCTCCATTGTCATCGGCCCATTCATTCCAGATACTGACGCCGTGTTCCTTGAGATAGCGAATATTGGTATCGCCGCGAAGAAACCACAGCAGTTCGTAGATAATGGATTTGGTGTGAAGCTTCTTGGTGGTGATGAGGGGGAATCCCTGCGCCAGATCGAAACGCATCTGATAGCCGAAGACAGAGAGGGTCCCGGTTCCGGTGCGGTCTTCCTTGCGTGTCCCGTGCTGCATCACGTGGCGCATCAGGTCAAGGTACTGCCGCATGCGTTTGCCTCCCTTGCTACAACGTTATACAGGACACCTTCGAATCGTTAGTATATCCGCTCATCGTGCCGCACGCAGCCGCCGAACATCTAGTGCCGCGGTGGCGCGAACAGGCGCACGTGGCGATATTTGAACAGCGGCAACAGCACCATGCCCGCGATGAAGCCGCCGATGTGCGCGCCGAAGGCCACACCACCCTGGTTAGGATCGGCGAGCGCCGAATTGATCAGCTGCAGCAAAAACCAGAAACCCAGCACCAACATCGCCGGCAGATACATGGTGCGGGAGAAAAATCCCAGGGGGATGAGCACCAGAACGTGAGCGCGCGGGAACAGCAGTAAGTAGGCCCCGAGCACCCCGGAAATGGCGCCGCTCGCGCCGATCATCGGGATGGTGGATTCCATGTTGGGCAGGGCCTGCGCAAACACGGCGGCAATACCACAAAGCAGGTAGAACACCACAAACCGCACGTGACCCATGGCATCCTCGATATTGTTGCCGAAGATCCAGAGGTACAACATGTTACCGATAAGGTGCATCCAGCCACCATGCATGAACATGGAAGTGAACACCGTCAGCGTCGGCGGCACCATCGCCAGTTCGGGTGGAAGCGTCTTGTCGCCGAGCAGAGCGGCCGGGATCACGCCCAATCGATAGACCACCATCTCAAAACCGCGCGTCCCGAGCGATAGCTGCCACAGAAATATCACGGAGCAGATTACGATAAATGCAATTGTCAGAAATGGCTTGATGGTTGTGGGATTGTCGTCGTGGAGCGGAATCACGGCTTTATCCTGCGCAAGATGCGGTCAGGGTCCTGACGAAAGAAATCATGCAGGTGGCCATAAACCGCTGGAAAGTCTTCATGCACCAAATGCGGCGCAGTGAAAAAGGTTTCGCTGAGAACGGCAAAAAATTCAGCAGGATCTTCGGCCGCATAGGGGTCGAGTCGATGGCCGCTGCGGGAATCCAGCCCAGTACAAAATTGTCGGTAGGCTTGGTGGAAATCGCGCGCCCAGGCGCGTCTATTCATCCCGGCATGCAAGGGGGGAAACCCGTTGGCAGCGCCATTCAACAGGTCCAGCTTGTGCGCACATTCATGGATCACCAGATCATGATTTCCCCGCTCTGTCCTTTCCTTCTGAATGGTCTCCCATGACAGCACGATCGGGCCTTGGGACAAAGACTGGCCGCACAGGTCCAGCATCTCCCCGTGCACGACGCCGAACTCGTCCATGGATTCATCGTACACGCGGAAATCACCCGGATAAATCACAATCGAAACCCAGTCGGTGTAGTAATCCAGTCCGAGATTGAGTACAGGAATGCACGCGTGTAGCGCAATGCGGGCGCGGACTGCAGCGCTGATGGTGAAACCAGATGCTCCCTCAAAGGATTTCGCGCGCAGAAACTTTTCCGTGAGCCGGCGCAAACGTTGTTGGTCTTTCCGGGGGATTGCGCGCGCATAGATTGAGGAGCGTAAGGTTTTCGACCACAGTGAATTGGACAGCAGATGGCTTTTTCCTCGCCAGCGGTGGAAAAGTTGATTTATCTTACCTGCCTCACGCACGGCGCGTGGCGGCGCTGGTTTACGACTAGTGACCACCGCCGAGGAGATGCACGGCCAGTTTCTTGCCCTTCTCCACGGCGGGCTGATCCAGGGGATTGATGCCGTACAACAGCCCGGCGTAGACCGTGGCGCGCTGGTAGAGATCAATCAATTGTCCCAGCACGTGGGAATCGAGCCGGGGCAGGCGTAAAGTCATGCTGGGATGGCCGGCCTCGGAGATCACCTGAACAGTAGCGCGAAATTCGGCTTCGAGCACATCCAGCATCCGCTTGTTTTCGAGATAAGGAAAATATTTCCGGTCAGCTTCAGGTACCGGAATGGGGAGGTTCTGTTCCCAGTCGTCGATAGCCATGAAGGTGAAAATCTTGTCACGCCGTGACTCAAGGTACATCTGCAACTGGCTGTGCTGATCCACCGCGCCCAAGGCACGCACCGGCAGCGTTCCCGCCGGCGGCTTGCCGGGCCGGGTCTCCATTCGCTTGCCGAGAGATTCGGCCCACAACTGACGGTACCAGTCGCCGAATAGCTGCAGTGGATCGGCATAGGGCATCATGACAGAGAGGCGCTTGTCCCGCCTGATGTCGAGCAGGTAAAACAGCGCGGCCATTTCCATCGCCGGGTTGTCCCGGGGATCGTCTGAAGTGCACCGTGCGGCAGTGGCGGCACTCCCGGCAAGCAGACGTCGTATATCCACGCCGGCCACGGCCAACGGTAACAACCCTACGGCCGTGAGCACAGAAAAACGCCCGCCAACCCGCGGGGGTACCGATAACGAGGTAAGCCCCTCGCGCCGTGCCAGTTCCCGCAACCATCCCTGCGACGGATCGGTGATCAACCACTGGTGTTCACGCGCCTTGTTCGTACCGAGCTGCTTGTCGAGCCAGCTGCGCAAGATCAGATATTGGGAGACTGTTTCCATCGTCCCGCCAGATTTACTGATGGCGATGACGGCCGTTTTTTCAGCGGCCCAGTTCCGCAGCATCCTGTCCAGATGACGTGGGTCAATATTCTCCAGGAATTGCAATTTGGGTTGAGAAGCGCCCGACATTTCCATGTCGAGCGCCTGATGCACGGCCTTGGCGCCGAGGCTGGAACCGCCGATCCCGATGACCGCGATATTTTCGAAGCGGCCGAGTTGTTCCGCCATGGCCTCGATCGGTGCCAGGGATTCCGGCATGGTGTCATGCAGCGTCAGACAAGCGTATTCGGCTTCCAACCCGCCGGCGGAGCCATTTGTTATTGTCTGGTGAACGCTTCGAAGTTCGGGCAGGAGGGCATCAATCTCGGACCGTTCCACGCCTTCCGTGCCTACGCTGTCCCGGTATAGACGCGAAGTATCAATGTGCAGACGTGACGAGGTGGAAGCGTTGTTGGCAGGTGAGTTATTTCTTGATTGCGCCACGGATTTTCTCTTCAGCATCGGGCCTTGATGCAATACTACCATTCTTTACTTGCCTCGATACCCCGCCGCATCCAGCGTGTTCGAGAGTAATGTGGCTACCGTCATGGGCCCGACACCCCCGGGTACCGGCGTGATCCATCCCGCGCGTTTTCTGGCAGATTCGAAATCCACATCGCCTACCAGTTTACCGCTGGGAAGCCGGTTGATCCCGACGTCAACGACGATAGCACCGGGTTTGATCCGATCGCCCTTGACCATGCCTGGTTTTCCGACGGCGACCACCAGCACATCGGCGCGGGCGATATGGCCGGGAAGATCCTTTGTGTAACGGTGGCAGGTGGTAACGGTACATCCGGCCAGCAGGAGCTCAAGCGACATGGGTCGCCCGACAATGTTCGAGGCCCCGACCACCACAGCTTCCTTGCCTTCCAAGGCATCGCCGGTGTGTTTGAGCAGCCGCATGATGCCGAAGGGTGTGCACGGGCGTAATCGTGGGATACGCTGAGCCAGCCGCCCAATGTTGTAGGGATGAAATCCATCCACGTCCTTATCCGGATGAATGCGTTCGATGATGATGGTCTGGTCAACGTGTTTAGGGAGTGGCAGCTGCACTAGAATCCCGTCCACATCCGGATTCGCATTCAGCTGGTCAATTTGGGTCAGGATATTCTGCTGGGAAACATCCGCCGGCATATCGAAATCGAACGAAATGAAACCGGCTTCGGCGCAAGCCTCGCGCTTGTTGCGCACGTAAACCTCCGAGGCGGCGTCTTCGCCCACTTTGATAACGGCAAGCCCAGGGGGTCGTTTGCCCGTGGCGGTGCGGTGGATGACCCGCTGTTTAATCTCAGCGCGAAATTCTTGTGCGATTTTTTTTCCGTCGAGGATACGAGCGCTCATGATTTTCAGGCCGCGGCGCGAACGGGTGCGCCCGGTGCATCTTCGCATGTGTCACGGCGATGCGCCAAGCAGATAAACTGCGATTTTGACCTATAATTTGGCCACGCCAGATTGACGCTCCCGGGGGCGGTGCGTATAGTTCCGGCCTCGTTCCGACCGGGCCATACCGCTTTTTCATCAGCGTTCGTTGATATGGGTTCGCGCACGCGGCGCCTGGCGTGAGTACCGAACGGGGTATAGCGCAGCCTGGTAGCGCACCTGCTTTGGGAGCAGGGTGTCGGGGGTTCAAATCCCTCTACCCCGACCATATTTAAATCGCGTCCGGGTTCCGGCGCCCGTAGCTCAGTTGGATAGAGCACCAGCCTTCTAAGCTGGCGGTCGCAGGTTCGACTCCTGCCGGGCGCGCCATATTCAGAGTGGAGTACGACGTTTTTTCGCAGGTATAATACTTGCGTTGTTGGTTAATATTTGGTGAGCGTAGCTCAGTTGGTTAGAGTCCCGGATTGTTATTCCGGTTGTCGTGGGTTCGAGTCCCATCGCTCACCCCAGTTTTTCACCGGGGCCGTTAGCTCAGTTGGTAGAGCAGCTGACTCTTAATCAGCGGGTCGTAGGTTCGAGCCCTACACGGCCCACCATTGGTAACAAAGGCTTATGTGCATTCGTGCATAAGTCTTTTCTCTCTGGGTAGCGTTTTGGGTAGCAATAATGCCT
>DATCZH010000041.1:0-14988 GCA_036526015.1 Sulfuricaulis sp. | reverse complement strand
CTGCGAATTCGACTATTCCGGGGCGCAGGCCTGCAAGGCGCTGAAGGAGGAGGGGTATCGCGTCATCCTGGTCAATTCCAACCCGGCCACGATCATGACCGATCCGGAGATGGCCGATGCCACCTACATCGAACCCATCACCTGGCCGACCATTTCCAAGATCATCGAAAAAGAGCGCCCACGCGCGCTACTGCCCACCATGGGCGGCCAGACGGCGCTCAACACGGCGCTCGACCTCGCTCGCGAAGGCGTGCTGGAAAAATACGGTGTCGAGATGATCGGCGCCACGCGCGCCGCCATCGACAAGGCCGAGGATCGGGAACTATTCAAAAAAGCCATGGAGGCGATTGGCCTGCAGTGCGCGCGGGGCGCCATCGCCCACAGCATGGAAGAAGCGATGCAGGTTCAGGCTGCCATTGGCTTCCCGGTCATTATCCGCCCTTCCTTCACGCTCGGCGGGACGGGCGGTGGGATCGCTTACAACAAGGACGAATTCACGGCCATCTGCGAACGCGGACTGGATGCCTCGCCGACGCGCGAATTACTTATCGAGGAATCCATTATCGGCTGGAAGGAATTCGAGATGGAAGTGGTGCGTGACCGCAAGGATAACTGCATCATTATCTGTTCGATCGAGAATATTGATCCCATGGGCGTGCACACCGGGGATTCCATCACGGTGGCGCCGGCGCAGACGCTCACGGACAAGGAATACCAGATCATGCGCGATGCCTCGATAGCCTGCCTGCGAGAAATTGGTGTGGACACCGGTGGATCGAATGTCCAGTTTGCGATCAATCCGCGAGACGGGCGCATGGTGATCGTGGAGATGAACCCGCGCGTGTCGCGCTCCTCGGCCCTGGCCTCCAAGGCCACCGGCTTTCCGATAGCCAAGGTCGCCGCCAAGTTGGCGGTTGGCTACACGCTGGATGAACTGAAGAATGACATCACTGGCGGGAAAACACCGGCCTCTTTCGAGCCCACGATTGATTACGTGGTGACGAAAATTCCACGCTTCACCTTCGAAAAGTTTCCCAAGGCCGATCCCACGCTCACCACCCAAATGAAATCGGTGGGAGAAGCCATGGCGATCGGCCGCACCTTCCAGGAGTCGTTTCAGAAGGCATTGCGTTCTCTCGAAACCGGAAGCTACGGCCTTGAATCGCGACTTGATGTCAACGCGGATAAGGACGAGACGCGCAAACGTCTGTTGCTCGCATTGCGGGTGCCGGGATCGGAACGCGTTTGGCATCTGGCCGATGCCATGCGATTTGGCATGACGCAGGAAGAGATATTCGATTTATGCCACATCGATCCCTGGTTCCTGGCGCAAATCGCTGATCTGGTTGAAACAGAGAAAACCATTTCAAAGTACGGCAGGAAGAAACCGTCCGCCGATCTGCTGCGCGCCTGGAAGCGCAAGGGTTTTTCCGATCGCCGTCTGGCGCAATTGATGGGCGTGATGGAGAAACAGGCGCGTCAATGGCGCCATTCTGCCAAGGTCAGGCCGGTATACAAGCGGGTCGATTCCTGCGCTGCCGAATTTGCATCGGCCACGGCCTACATGTATTCCACTTATGAGCAGGAATGTGAGGCCGAGCCTGAGAAAAAGAAGAAGATCATCGTGCTGGGCGGCGGTCCGAACCGCATCGGCCAGGGTATCGAGTTTGATTATTGTTGTGTGCACGCCTCGTTTGCGCTGCGAGAGGACGGCTACCAGACCATCATGATCAATTGCAATCCGGAAACCGTGTCCACCGACTACGATACCTCCGATCGCCTGTACTTTGAGCCACTGACGCTGGAAGACGTGCTAGAAATCATTCATTTGGAGAAACCCGAGGGCGTCATCGTGCAGTTCGGCGGCCAGACACCCCTGAAGCTCGCCCGCGGGCTGGAAGCAGCCGGGGCGCCGATTATCGGCACCTCACCGGAATCCATCGACGTGGCCGAAGACCGTGAGCGGTTCCAGAAGTTGATCAGGAAACTGAAATTATTGCAGCCGCCAAATGCCACCGCACGTACTGCCCAAGAGGCGGTAAAACTGGCTGACAAGATCGGCTACCCGCTGGTGGTTCGTCCGTCGTATGTTCTTGGCGGTCGCGCCATGGAAATCGTCCACGCGCGCGAGGACCTGGAGACCTACATGCGTCTCGCGGTGCGCGTTTCCGAGGATTCTCCGGTGCTACTTGATCGATTTCTCAATGACGCCACGGAAGTGGACGTAGATGCCGTGTCCGACGGCAATCAGGTCATCATCGGCGGCATCATGGAGCACATCGAGGAGGCCGGCGTGCATTCCGGCGACTCCGCCTGTTCGTTGCCGCCGTTTTCTCTGTCGAAAAAAATCCAGGATGAACTCCGTGACCAGACAGTCAAAATGGCCAAGGCACTGAAGGTGGTCGGGCTCATGAACGTGCAATACGCCATCCAAAATGGCAAGATTTATGTGTTGGAAGTCAATCCGCGCGCCTCGCGCACGGTGCCCTATGTCTCCAAGGCAACCGGGCGGCCGCTGGCAAAAATCGCGGCGCGTTGCATGGCGGGACAATCTCTGAAAAAGCAGGGCGTGACAGGTGAGATCGTGCCCTCGTATTATTCTGTGAAAGAAGCGGTGTTTCCCTTTATTAAATTCCCAGGCGTGGATACGATCCTCGGACCAGAAATGAAATCCACTGGCGAGGTTATGGGCGTCGGCCGTAGCTTTGGCGAAGCCTTCACCAAGTCCCAGATCGCGGCGGGGAGCCCGATTCCCAACAGTGGCCGTGTGTTCGTCAGCGTACGCGACGCGGATCAGAATGGAGTGGTCGAGGTCGCGCGTTATTTCAGCAAACAGGGTTTCGAGATTATTGCCACTCGCGGAACCGCGGCGGTACTGGAAGCCGGAGGCGTGACGGCGCGGGGAGTAAGCAAACTGTCCGAGGGTCGTCCGAACATCATCGATATGATCATGAATGACGAGATTGATATAATCATCAACACGGTTTCAGACAAGCGGAGCCTCGCCGATTCCTATGCCATCCGGCGCGAGGCTTTGCAGCACAAGGTAACCAATTACACCACGTTGGCCGCTGCCAGGGCGGCTTGCGAAGCACACCGCGCCGCCGATCACATGCGTATCAGCCGGTTGCAGGATCTGCACAAGGAGTTGGCATGAAAAAGACGCCCATGACCGTCGTGGGGGCAGAGAAGCTGAAGAACGAACTTCAGCGTCTTAAGACCGTGGAACGTCCACGCATCATCCAGGCGATTGCCGAGGCACGTTCACACGGCGATCTTTCGGAAAATGCGGAATATCACGCCGCCAAGGAACAGCAGGGATTCATGGAGGGCCGTATCGCCGAACTTGAACAGAAGCTGACCACGGCACAGATTATTGATCCCAAAACTGTCAATGCCAACGGTCGGGTGGTGTTCGGGGCCACGCTGAGTCTCAAGGACGAGCAGGCGGGACTCGAAGTCACATACCAGATCGTCGGCGATCACGAGGCCGATATTGCGCTGGGGATGATATCCATCAGTTCTCCCATCGCCCGTGCGCTGATCGGGAAGGAGTTGGGCGATGTCGTCGAAGTCCAAGTGCCCGGCGGTGTGCGCAGCTACGAAATCTTGGAAATCCGTTATGTCTGATCATTTCTTCTTTTCCCCGTCGACGGGAAGCGCGATACGTGGCTTGCTGGCGCGCCGGTAAACCACCGCGATTCGTCCGATTTCCTGGACCGCTTCCGCCCCGGTGGCGTCACAGATCTGTACCAGCCACTCGTGCCGTCGGTCGCGTTCCACGCCCGGGAGGCGGATCTTGATTAATTCATGAAAATCGAGCGCCTGCGAGATCTCCCTGATCAACGCCTGGGTCAGGCCGGCATTCCCCAACTGCACCACGGGTTGACGGTGGTGTGCCAACGCTTTTAGATGTTTCCTCTGTTTCGTGGTCAATGACATATATAATGGTGGGTACTCACCGGTCCCCATGATTCGCCACATCATATCGCCGCTCGCTTCCCCCGTCGCCCCATGACCCGTACACGAAGCAGCCGGCGCTGGTTGGCACGGAATGCCAAGGATCAGTACGTCAAGCGCGCGCGCCAGGAAGGTGCACGCTCACGGGCGTTTTACAAGCTCGAAGAAATCGACCGCCGTGATCGCTTGCTCCGTCTTGGCATGACGGTCGTGGATCTCGGCGCCGCGCCCGGTGGCTGGTCCCAGTACGTAAAAAGTCGCATAGGCGACTCCGGCCGGTTGCTGGCACTGGATATCCTGCCGATGCAACCAATTGTCGGTGTCGATTTCATTGAGGGCGATTTCACCCAACAGCCGGTGCTAGACTTGCTAATACAGCGACTGCACGGGAAAGCCGCCGATCTTGTAATTTCGGATATGGCCCCCAATATCACTGGGATGGCCTCGGTAGATCAGTCTCGTGTAATGAATTTGGCGGAACTTGCCCTGGATTTTGCCGACAAAACGCTGAAGCCCGGAGGTTCCCTGCTGATTAAGACCTTTCAGGGCGCAGGGTTTAATGAGTTTCATGTACAGATGCGCCGTCGTTTCGAGAAGCTCGTATCGCGCAAACCGTCGGCGTCGCGTGCCGAGAGCAAGGAAATATATCTATTGGGCAGAGGCTTTAGGCAGGCATGATCAAAATCGTTGTGTACCGGCAGACATCATAGGAAAATGCCGATATTGAATGAAATGAAAATTGTCGCGCCGTCCATGCTCGGTAAGGCGATAAATGTCGCACGGCTTGATTCGTTATTTCCTAATTTAAGTTAAGAGGCAAGAATTGAATAATCTCACCAAGAATCTTCTTTTGTGGCTCGTCATCGCTATCGTGCTGATGTCGGTGTTTAACAATTTCGGCAGTCGCCAGCAGGCGGCGCGTCCGATGGAATATTCCACTTTCATCCAGAAGGTGCGGCAGAACGATGTGGACCGCGTCACTATCCAGGGACGTGAAATCACCGGCAAGCTCAAGAACAACGATTCCTTCACTACCTATTCGCCCGGTGACCCGGGCATGATCGGCGATTTGATCGATCACGGCGTGTCGTTCGAAGCCAAACCTCAGGAAGAACAGTCGCTGCTGCTGACGATATTCATCAACTGGTTTCCACTGCTGCTGCTGGTGGGCGTGTGGGTATTTTTCATGCGCCAGATGCAAGGTGGCATGGGCGGGCGCGGCGCCATGAGCTTCGGCAAGAGCAAGGCGCGCATGCTTTCCGAGGAGCAGAACAAGATCACCTTCGACGACGTGGCCGGCGTGGAAGAGGCGAAAGAAGAAGTGGGTGAGCTCGTGGAATTCCTGCGGGATCCCTCCAAGTTCCAGAAGCTGGGTGGCCGCATTCCCAAGGGGGTGCTCATGACGGGCTCGCCCGGGACCGGAAAAACCCTGCTGGCCAAGGCCATTGCCGGCGAGGCCAAGGTGCCGTTCTTCTCGATCTCTGGCTCCGATTTCGTCGAGATGTTTGTCGGTGTCGGTGCCTCGCGCGTGCGCGATATGTTTGAACAGGCCAAGAAGCACGCTCCCTGCATTATCTTCATCGATGAAATTGACGCCGTCGGTCGCCAGCGTGGCGCGGGCCTGGGCGGCGGTCACGACGAGCGCGAGCAGACGTTAAACCAGTTGCTTGTCGAGATGGACGGTTTTGAAGGGACCGAGGGCGTTATTGTCATCGCCGCGACCAACCGCCCGGACGTGCTCGATCCGGCGCTGCTGCGTCCAGGTCGCTTCGACCGCCAAGTGTACGTGCCACTGCCCGACATCCGCGGGCGCGAGCAGATTCTCAAGGTGCACATGCGTAAGGTACCGGTGTCGGACGATGTCGACGCCAATATCCTGGCGCGCGGCACGCCCGGTTTTTCCGGCGCCGATCTGGCCAACCTGGTGAACGAGGCAGCCCTGTTCGCGGCGCGCGCCAACAAACGCCTGGTAGACATGATTGATTTCGAGAAGGCGAAAGACAAGGTGGTCATGGGAGCCGAGCGCCGCTCCATTGTTATGCCGGAAAAAGAACGCATGAACACGGCATATCACGAGTCCGGCCACACGGTGGTAGCGAAGTCTCTGCCCAATACCGACCCGGTGCACAAGGTCACCATTATCCCGCGCGGCCGCGCGCTCGGTGTCACCATGCAGCTGCCGACCGAAGATCGCTACAGCCATGACCGCGAAAGCTTGTTATCCACTATTTCAGTGCTGATGGGCGGGCGAATCGCGGAAGAGATTTTCATGAACCAGATGACCACCGGTGCGGCCAACGATTTCGAGCGCGCCACCGATATCGCGCGCAACATGGTTATGCGTTGGGGCATGTCGGATGTACTCGGCACGCGCGTTTATGGAGACAACCAGAGCGAGGTGTTCCTGGGTCGTGATGTCATGACGCACAAGAACATGAGCAATGCCGTGGCCGAGATCGTCGACAAGGAAATCCGCCGCATCGTCGACGAACAATATACCCGGGCGCGTACACTCATCGAGGAAAACCGCGACAAAGTCGAGAAGATGGCGAAAGCGCTGCTCGAATGGGAGACATTGGAATCTAGCCAGATCGATGACATCATGGCGGGGAAAGAACCGCGTCCGCCGGCGGGTACACCCAAGGGCGATGCCGGTACCCCCAAGAAGCCAAGCGGCAAGTCGGTGAAGCCGCGTCTCGATTCACCCGCCGGCGAACACTGATCCCGGATGACTGTCCTTGATTGCGCCGGGCGGCCGCTTGATCTGCGCCGTCCCGCGGTCATGGGAATTCTGAATATCACACCCGATTCCTTTTCGGACGGGGGTGTTTTTTTGTCCCCAGACAAAGGGATTGCCCGGGCTCTGCGTATGGCGGAGGAGGGTGCCGATATCATCGACATCGGTGGAGAATCCACTCGTCCCGGTGCGCCGTCGGTCTCGGCTCAGGAAGAAATTGATCGTGTGCTCCCCGTGATTGAGGCTTTGCGTTCGCGGTTTTCTCTTCCTCTCTCGATAGATACCTCCAAGCCCGGAGTAATGCGGGCTGCCGTGACAGCGGGCGCGGGATTCATTAATGACGTGCGTGCTTTGCGCGAAACCGGCGCGCTGGAAGCCGCCGCTGAATTGGATGTGCCGATTTGCCTCATGCACATGCAGGGAGAACCGCGCACGATGCAGGAAAATCCACACTATGATGATGTCGTGGCCGATGTCTGCGCTTTCCTGAGTGAAAGATTGCGGGCGGCGCAGGCCCTGGGCATTCCCGCCAGCCGACTCGTGATTGATCCCGGCTTCGGCTTCGGCAAAACACTGGAACATAATATAGAATTACTGCGTGGTCTGAAGAAGTTGCGAACCTTGGGAGCGCCGGTGTTGGTCGGGCTTTCGCGTAAATCCATGATCGGCAAGGCGCTGGGTATCCCGGTGGACCAGCGGTTACATGCAAGCGTGGCGCTCGCCGTCATGGCGGCGCAAGAGGGTGCCCGTATCGTTCGGGTGCACGATGTCGGTCCGACCGTCCAGGCGCTGCGATTGTGGGCGGCCGTATATCCGCCAAGCGAGGAATACTAGAAGATGCAAATGAAACGCCGTTTTTTTGGCACCGATGGTGTCCGCGGCAAGGTCGGTGAGGAGCCGATCACCCCGGAAACCGTGCTCAAGCTCGGTTGGGCCGCGGGTCGTGTGCTCGGGCAAGGCTCGACGGATCATGATGTAATCTTGATCGGCAAGGACACGCGCGTTTCCGGTTACCTTCTGGAATCCCTGCTCGAAGCCGGCCTCTCGGCCGCCGGGGTGGATATCCGTCTACTCGGTCCGATGCCAACACCCGCGATAGCTTACCTGACGCGCACCGCCCGTGCCCGCGCCGGTATCGTTATCTCGGCCTCACACAATCCCTTCGATGACAACGGGATAAAATTTTTTTCGTCTGAGGGTACCAAGCTGCCGGATGACGTCGAGCTGGCAATCGAGGAGATGATGCGCCAACCGCTTACTACCGCCGGTCCGGAGGCGCTCGGTAAAGCCTGGCGCTACGAAGACGCCGGCGGTCGCTACATCGAATTCTGCAAAAGCACCTTCCCGCATAAACTGAATCTTGACGGCCTGACCATCGTGGTGGATTGCGCCAACGGCGCAGCCTACAACATTGCGCCACATGTGTTCAGCGAGCTGGGTGCCACGGTGATCCCCATCGCCAACGAACCCGACGGATTCAACATCAACCACCAATGTGGATCTACTCACCCACAATGGCTGCGTGAAACTGTCTTGGAGAACAAGGCCGATCTCGGTATCGCCCTCGATGGCGATGGCGACCGCGTCATCATGGTGGATGACAAAGGCCATATCGTCGATGGCGATCGGATTCTTTACATACTCGCCCGGGAGCATCAGCGCAACGGACGTTTGCGCGGCGGTATCGTCGGTACACAAATGAGCAATCTGGGCCTGGAACATGCCCTGGGTGCGCTGGGTATTTCTTTCCGGCGCGCGGCCGTAGGCGATCGCTATGTGATGACGCTGCTCAATGAATTGGGTTGGGACCTGGGCGGGGAAACCTCGGGCCATATCATTTGTCTCGACTGCAGTATTACCGGTGATGGTATTATTGCCGCACTTCAGGTACTGCTCGCCATCGTGGAATCCGGCATGCGTCTATCACAGCTTCATGCCGGCCTCGAAATCTATCCCCAGTGCATGATTAATGTGCGCATGAATCACCGTTTCGACATCCAGGGATCCGCTCGGGTACAACAGGCGGTCAAGCAGGTGGAAAAAGATTTGGCTGGCGAAGGACGGGTAGTACTGCGTGCCTCGGGCACTGAGCCAGTGATCCGCGTCATGGTCGAGGGCCGCGACGCCGCAGACGTTGATCGTCTTTCGCGCCATCTTGCCGAGGCCGTGAAGAGCGCCTCAGAGGAAGCAGCATGATGCCGGGGCGCAGGATCGTAGAAGGTTATTGTCTGGTTAAATGCCGAATTGTTTCATTCACGCTGCTTTCGCTCATTGCATTGACGACACAGGCACAGAGTGGAGTGCCTCCGCTACTCACTGCTGCCGACAAGGGCAATGTGGCCGAGGTGCAAGCTTTGCTCGCCAAAGGCTCCATGGTAAATATCCAGGACAACCGGGGACGCACGGCGCTGATGCTGGCAGCCGGCCGCGGACATCGTACGGTAGTCGATAGCCTGCTTTCCGCCGGCGCGGACGTAGCATCGCGAGACAGTGACGGCGATACCGCCCTGAAATATGCTGCCTGGAATGATGACGTGGCTATCATTCAGTCGTTGATAGAAAAAGGCGCGGATGTCAACGCCGTGAGCCATTTCCGAATATCACCACTGCGTGTTGCAGCGACCAGTGGCCATACGCAAGTGGTCAAGGTACTGCTGAAACACGGCGCTGATCCCAACATTCGTGGGAAAGATGGCCTGACGGCGATTTCGTTTGCCAAGGCACGGGTACATGTCGAAATCGTGAATCTGCTGCGCGAGGCGGGTGCCGACGAATAGCAGTCGTTTTCCCTAACACCACGTTACCAGTCTTTTCATTCCCATAAAATTGCATTCCGGAGCCGGCATCGGTAACATCGCGCCCGTTTTTCGGGTGATTCGAAACAAATATGGGAGGTTTGATGGGCAAGCGCCGACCGCTGGTGGCGGGCAACTGGAAAATGAACGGCTCACGGAGCGAATCCGCGGCCCTGCTGGACGGGATCAGGAAAAGCGTGAGTAGCGCATCCAGGGCTGAAGTGGCCGTCTGTCCACCGTATATATTTATTTCGTTGGCGGCTGAACAACTCGCAGGAAGTGTGGTGGCCTGGGGTGGACAAAATCTATCCGTGCATAAGTCCGGGGCTTATACCGGCGAAATCTCCGGGGCCATGCTCAAGGATTACGGTTGCACTTATGTTATTGTCGGCCATTCCGAACGGCGAACGCTGTATGGCGAAAACGACGCCCTTGTAGCGGAAAAATACGGCGCGGCCCAGACCGCCGGACTGATACCGATTTTATGCATTGGTGAAACCTTGCTTGAGCGGGAATCAGGCCAGACCGAAGCGGTGGTAGCTCGCCAACTGGACGCCGTGCTGGACAAGCACGGGATCGGCAGTTTCAAGAATGCCGTGATAGCCTATGAGCCCGTGTGGGCCATCGGTACCGGCAAGACAGCGACACCGGCGCAGGCCCAGGAGGTTCACCGTTTCATCCGTCACCGGATGGCGGCCAGGGACAAGACTGTCGCGGAGAGCCTGCGTATTCTTTATGGCGGCAGCATGAAAGGCAGCAATGCCAGGGAACTGTTGGCCCAGGCAGACATCGACGGGGGCCTCATTGGCGGGGCGTCGCTGCAGGCCGAGGAATTCCTGACGATTTGCCGTGCCGCCGACTGAAAGTCGCTTTCGGAATACGGGTCAGCGACAATGGCACGTTCGTGTGCGTTGGAGATAGTGAATGAGAGACATTGTACTGGTTATCGATATTATTTCGGCTGTGGCGCTGATCGCACTGATCCTGTTGCAACAAGGAAAGGGCGCCGATATCGGCGCGGCTTTTGGTAGTGGTGCCTCACAAACACTGTTCGGCGCCCGTGGCTCGGCCAATTTCCTGACGCGTGCCACGGCGGTTCTGGGAACGGTATTCTTTCTCTCCAATCTTGGATTGGCCTGGCTGTATGCGCAACAGGTCGTACCGTCGAGCGTCACCCGAAGCGTGGTCATCGAGCAGCCGGCGAAACCTGAAACACCGGCACCGCCTCCTGATGTTCCCGTAGCCCCCAAGACACCGGAGGTGCCGAAATAATCCGGAAGCCGGGACGCTTCTGTCGGTTGTAGATCGGATGTGAACTGCCGAAGTGGTGAAATTGGTATACACGCTACCTTGAGGTGGTAGTGGCGAAAGCCGTGTGGGTTCGAGTCCCACCTTCGGCACCATTCGATGATTCATTTCGACGCCGCGTGAACTGATATTGTTCGTGTGTGTCGCGGTAGCCGTATCAATAGGTGTATTTTATACCCCCCCAAAAATGACTTAACCCCTTGAAGGGTATCAGTTTGCAAGCCCGTTGTTTGCTTGACATCCTTTGCAACCAAAGCCTAGACTCGCCGGCACCTTCAATTATTAAACCTGTACGAGTATTTTTAAGCGAAAGCATTAATGCGAACAGCTTTTTTTGGTTTTGATGCTGGTTCAATAATTAATACTTCTTTAATATTACCTGTTATGGCGGCGGCTAGGCGATTTAAGTGCAAGGCATGTCCCTGATACTCGAGATCTGCACTTCGAAAGGACATATGCCGCCGCAATAACTTTGCGGTTAGAAGTCCGCCGGCCTGTTTTTTGGGGTTCAGATGCTGCAAGCTTATCTCCCCATTTTGATTTTTATTGGCGTCGCCCTCGTCATGGGCGGTGTCATCATTTTGGCCGGGCGCGTGCTCGGGCCGAATCGTCCCGACAACGCGAAACTTTCCCCCTACGAGTGTGGTTTCGAGGCTTTCGAGGATACTCGCATGAAATTCGATGTGCGCTACTACCTCGTCGCCATTCTATTCATTATTTTTGATCTGGAAATCGCCTTCCTGTTTCCCTGGGCAGTGGCTCTCCAGGAGATTGGAATGTTCGGCTTCCTTTCTATGATGGTGTTCCTGGGCATACTCGTTATCGGTTTTATCTACGAGTGGAAGAAAGGCGCACTGGAGTGGGAGTAATGTATTTATGGGAATAGAAGGTGTCCTCGAAAAAGGCTGGGTCACCACGCAGGCGGACAAGCTCATCAATGCCGCACGCACTGGTTCGCTCTGGCCCATGACCTTTGGGCTCGCCTGCTGCGCCGTTGAGATGATGCATGCGGCGGCAGCACGCTATGATATGGACCGCTTTGGTATCGTCTTTCGGCCAAGCCCGCGGCAGTCGGATGTCATGATCGTGGCCGGAACACTGGTGAACAAGATGGCACCGGCCCTGCGCAAGGTTTATGACCAGATGGCCGAGCCGCGCTGGGTGATCTCCATGGGTTCCTGCGCGAATGGCGGCGGTTATTACCATTATTCTTACGCCGTCGTGCGCGGATGCGACCGCATCGTGCCGGTGGACGTCTATGTGCCGGGCTGCCCACCGACGGCCGAAGCCTTGTTGTACGGCATCATTCAGCTGCAAAACAAAATTCGCCGCACCAACACAATCGCCCGCTAACGGCCAACAGATCCGAACCATGACTGATTCGAATCAGGACCTTGCCGACCATGCCCGGGAATTGTTCGGCGGGGCAATCACGGGCGTGCACGAATCGGCGGGCCAGCTTACCTTGGAAGTCCGGCGTGATGACATTCTCCCGGTCTGCACCCGGCTGCGGGACGAACCTGCATTTGCCTATGCCCAACTGATGGATCTCTGTGGCGTGGATTATCTCGATTACGGGAAGGAGTCGCCGGTGGGGCGGCGATCAGGCCCGCGCTTTGCCGTGGTCTATCACCTGCTGTCACTGAAACACAACCGCCGGATCCGGTTGCGTGCCTGGTTGGATGACGAAATGCCCCTGATTGCCTCTGTGACGAATATATGGAACTCGGCCAACTGGTACGAGCGCGAGGCATTCGATCTTTTTGGCATTGTGTTCGAGGGACACCCGGACCTGCGCCGCATTCTCACCGACTACGGTTTTGTGGGGCATCCCTTCCGCAAGGACTTTCCACTTATCGGCCAAGTCGAGATGCGCTACGACCCTGAAAAACAACGTGTCGTGTACCAGCCGGTGTCGATCGAACCGCGTGTGCTGGTGCCGCGCGTGATCCGTGAAGAAGGTTTTGCGAAGGGATAAGGACTGTGGCTGAAATCCGCAACTTCACCATGAACATTAGTGTCGGCCACGCTATGCACATAACACTCGCTGTTCGAATGATGGCTTCCACTGGAATCTATCATGTAAGGAATAGGAGTGACGTTACTCAAGAGGCCGAACATCGTGGCTGAGATTCGGAATTACACGATGAATTTTGGACCACAGCATCCGGCGGCGCACGGTGTGCTACGTCTGGTGCTGGAGCTCGACGGCGAAGTGGTGATGCGCGCCGATCCGCATGTCGGCCTGCTGCATCGCGCTACCGAAAAGCTGGCCGAGTGCAAACCTTATAACCAGTCGATCGGTTATATGGACCGTCTCGACTATGTTTCAATGATGTGCAACGAGCACGCCTATGTGCTCGCGATCGAAAAACTGCTGGGTATCGAGCCACCGCTGCGCGCGCAGTACATCCGAGTGATGTTTGATGAGATCACACGTCTGCTCAATCACGTTTTCTGGATCGGTGCGCATGCTCTCGATATCGGCGCGATGACGGTGTTTTTGTACGCGTTCCGCGAACGTGAGGATCTGTTTGATATCTACGAGGCGGCAACCGGAGCGCGTATGCACGCGACTTATTACCGCCCGGGCGGCGTGTACCGCGACCTGCCTGATTCCATGCCGCAATATCTGCCCTCCAAGCTCCGCAGTGCCGACGATCTCGAGCGGCTCAACGCCAATCGCCAAGGCTCGCTGATCGACTTTATCTGGGATTTCACGGAACGTTTCCCGAAACACGTGGATGAGTACGAAACTCTGCTCACCGACAACCGCATCTGGAAGCAGCGCACTGTCGGCATCGGCGTGGTATCGCCAGAGCGCGCCCTGCAGCTCGGCTTTACCGGTCCGATGCTGAGGGGCTCGGGGGTGGAGTGGGACTTGCGCAAGAAGCAGCCGTATGAGGTTTATGACCGCCTCGAATTCGACATCCCGGTAGGTGTCAATGGCGACTGCTACGATCGTTATCTCGTCCGCGTGGAGGAGATGCGCCAGGCGAACAAGATCATTCGCCAGTGTGTGGAATGGTTGCGTCGGAATCCCGGACCGGTAATGACCGACGACCACAAGGTCGCGCCGCCAAGCCGCGAGGAAATGAAGGCGGACATGGAAGCGCTGATTCATCACTTCAAGCTGTTCACCGAGGGTTATTGCATCCCGGCCGGTGAGGCGTACGCGACAATCGAGCACCCGAAGGGCGAGTTCGGCGTGTACCTGATTTCGGACGGCGCCAACAAACCATACCGCGTGAAACTGCGTTCCGCCGGTTTCGCGCATCTCGCGGCCATGGACGAGATGGCGCGTGGCCACATGATCGCCGATGTGGTGGCGATCATCGGAACCATGGATATCGTGTTCGGGGAGATAGATCGATGATGCCGCAATCCCGACCGGCCGCAAATGTCAATCTCCTGTCGGAATCATCGCGCGCCGAGATTGATCGCTGGATTGCCAAATATCCTCCCAATCAGAAGCAGGCCGCCGTCATGGCGGCGTTGCGCATTGTCCAGGATCAGAACGACGGATGGCTGTCGGCTGAACTGATCGAAGCGGTGGCGGAATACCTCGAGATGCCGTCGATTGCGGTGCACGAAGTAGCTACTTTCTACACGATGTACGATCTCAAGCCCGTGGGACGCCACAAGATCTGCGTCTGCACCAATATTTCATGTCAGCTGAATGGTTCCCGCCGCATCATGAATCATTTGCACAAAAAACTTGGGGTGAAAGTCGGTGAGACCACACCGAGCGGCAAGTTCACTCTAAAGGAAGTCGAATGCCTGGGCGCCTGCGGTGGTGCGCCCATGATGATGATCGGTAAAACCTATTTCGAGAATCTCACCCCCGAGAAAGTGGACGAGATTCTGGACAAGCTGGAGTAGCGCCGTGGCGAACGAACTTTGCTTCAGGAATCTCCATCTCGACCGGCCTTGGCGCCTTTCGGTGTACCAGGGAAGTGCTGGTTACGAAATGTGGAAAAAGATTCTAAAGGACAAAACGCCGCCGGAAAAAATCATCGACGAAATGAAAAAATCGGCGTTGCGTGGTCGTGGCGGCGCGGGTTTTTCCACCGGCCTGAAATGGTCTTTCATGCCGAGGAACGCGCCGGGTCAAAAGTACATTGTGTGTAATTCTGACGAAGGTGAGCCGGGCACATTCAAGGATCGCGATATTCTGCGATTCAATCC
>DATCZH010000040.1:0-6407 GCA_036526015.1 Sulfuricaulis sp. | reverse complement strand
CTTGATTTCGCGGGAAAGCTCGTACAAGTCGATGCCGGGAAGTTCGGCGCGGCCTTCGGGCCGGCACACGAGGTGGCCCTTGCTGTTGAGGTCGAAGTAGCCGCCGCTCCAGTGGGCGATGTTGTACGTGTCGCGGGCTTTTTGGATGGACCAGTCGATCATGGGCGCGAAGTATCAAGTAGCATGTCACAAGTAGCAAGTATTACAATCCTGAACATTCAACACGCGCTTCGCCACCATGTCACTGGATAAAAGCTGGTACACCGAAGAATGGGCCGGACAGGGCTCGGCCATCTCGCTCAAGATCAAGGACAAGGTCCACGATGAGAAGTCGCCCTATCAGCGCATCGAAATCTACGAGACCGAAACCTTCGGCACGCTCATGACGCTCGACGGGCTGGTCATGGTCACCGACCGCGACAACTTCGTGTACCACGAGATGATGTCGCACCCGGCGTTGTTCACCCATCCCGATCCGAAACGGGTGCTGATTATCGGCGGCGGCGACTGCGGGACGCTGCGTGAGGTGCTGAAGCACCCATCCGTGGAGCTGGCCGAACAGGTGGAACTCGACGAGCGCGTCACGCGCGTGTCCGAAAAATTTTTCCCCGAGCTGTGCGAATCGAACACGGATCCGCGGGCGAAACTGCATTTCACCGACGGGATCCAATGGGTCGCGGACGCCAAACCCGGCAGCTATGACGTCATCATTATCGATTCGACCGACCCGGTGGGGCCGGCCGCCGGTCTCTTCTCTGAAACCTTTTACCGAAATTGTTGGCGGGCCCTGAGGGCCCACGGAATCGTGGTCGGCCAGAGCGAATCGCCACTGTTTCACGCCGATCTGATTCGTTCCGTTCACAGCTCTTTCAAAGCTGCCGGATTTCGCGACGTGGGAACGCTGCTCTTCCCACAGTGCACCTATCCTTCCGGCTGGTGGAGCGCCACCATGGCCGGCAAGGACGGATCCGTTGCTGAATTCCGCGCCCAAGCAGCCGCGGCAAAATCCTTTGCCACCCGTTATTACAATCACGACATCCATGCGGGTGCGCACGCGTGTCCGGAGTTTTTGCGTTGATATCGTCGTTAGTGACGTCGTCCTGAGATTGAACACGAAAAGTGTTCGGCGTATAAACCTACAAACAGATCATCACGATCAAACGGAATTGCCATGGAACCCAAAATTGCCCAGAAAGGCCCGTATGTTCTTGATCTTCAGCCCGGCACGTACTGGTGGTGCGCGTGCGGCCAGTCCAAGAATCAACCCTTCTGCGACGGCTCGCACAAGGGCAGTGGCTTCGAACCCGTGAAACTCGAGCTGACCAAAACCGAGAAAGTGGCGCTCTGCGGCTGCAAGCATTCCACGCAGAAACCCCGCTGCGACGGCACCCACAAGAAATTCTGACATCCCCTGTTGTATTCACGCCCACCGTCGTCTACCCGTGGTGAAAGTTTTGGCCGACTGGTCTTTGAAGAGTTCGTCATGCTTGATGGACGCAAGAAAGATCTCAGCCAACATCCCATGCTGATGCTCGCCTCGATCGTTGGCAATGTCGAACTTTTCCTGCCACCCGCGGTGGTAAAACCACTGCTCGCGCCTCAGATCCGGCGCAGCATCGAGACCTACCGCAACAACGCGTTGCACGAAAGGGATATGGCCCGGCTAGATGCGGAAACCATGGCAAATGGCGCAATAAGTTCACACGGCATTTGATCAATGGCAATAGGCGCTACAGCGCTGAAGCCAACCTGCGCCAAGACCATATGCGGCTCAACAGTCAACCTTGGCATTTCCCCACGCACGTGACCCCCAGCCTCTAGAGAAAAACGGGCGCCATTGGCGCCCGTTAATTTCTCCAAGAGGAGAAGAAGGATGACTTACAAGTTGTAACCGCGCTCGTCGTGCGAGGCAATGTCGAGTCCCTCGGTTTCCTGCTCCTCGGTGACTCGCAGGCCGACAATCACATCCACAATCTTCAGGATGACATAACTCGCAATGGCGACGAAGCCGACAGTGATGGCCACACCCATGATCTGTTTCCAGACCTGCGTGCCCATCGACACTCCCTCACCCAACCCGGCGCCGCCGAAACCCTTGGCAACAAACACGCCGGTAAGTATCGCGCCGATGATACCGCCGATGGCGTGCACGCCGAATACATCGAGCGAGTCATCGTAGCCGAGTGCGCGCTTGATCTTGGTCGAGGCGATGAAGCAGCCGAAGCCCGCGACCGCACCAATGATCAGCGCGCCCATGGGCCCGACAAAGCCGGACGCCGGGGTGATGGCCACGAGGCCCGCGACCGCGCCGGAGGCGATGCCGAGTACCGACGGTTTGCCGTGGCTGATCCACTCCGAGAACATCCAGCCAAGAGCCGCGGCGGCGGTGGCGATCTGCGTTACGGCCATGGCCATGCCCGCGGAGCCGTTGGCCGCGACCGCGCTGCCGGCATTGAAGCCGAACCAGCCGACCCACAGCATCGAGGCCCCCATCAGCGTATATCCCAGGTTATGCGGCATCATCGAAGTCTTGGGATAGCCCTTGCGCGGTCCGAGCACCAGCGCTGCCACCAGGCCGGCAATACCGGCATTGATGTGCACCACCGTGCCGCCCGCGAAGTCGAGCACGCCCATGTCCCAGAAGAAGCCGCCGTCGCCGCTCCACACCATGTGTGTCATGGCGGTGTAAACCACCGTGAACCACAGGCCCATGAACAGCAGCATGGCCGAGAATTTCATGCGCTCGGCAAAGGCGCCGACGATCAGCGCCGGGGTAATGATGGCGAACGTCATCTGGAACGTCATAAACACCGATTCCGGGATCGTGCCTTGCAGGCTGCCCACCGTCAGGCCCTTCAGAAAGGACTTATCGAGCCCGCCGTAGAACGAGGCGAAATTAACGACGCCTTTGGCCATGCCGGCCGTGGAGAACGCCAGACTGTAGCCGTACAGCGCCCATAGCACGGTGATCAGCGCCGTGATGGCGAAACACTGCATCATGACCGAGAGCACGTTCTTGGACCGCACCATACCGGCGTAAAACAGCGCCAGGCCCGGGATAGTCATAAACAGCACCAACACGGTGGATGTCAGCATCCAGGCGGTGTCACCGGAATTCAGGGTCGGCGCCGGCGCGGCGGCGGCCGGAGCCTCTTCGCCGAAAGCCAGCATCGGCAATGCCGCCAACAATACGACGCCCAGGACGCCGAGCAGCTTTTTCAGATGGAATTGCGTAAACATGGATTATTCTCCTGTATCAAAGCGCATCTTTGCCGGTTTCACCGGTGCGGATACGCACGACCTGTTCGAGGTCAAAGACAAAAATCTTGCCGTCGCCAATCTTGTCGGTACGCGCCGATTTCGTGATCGCCTCGATCACCCGGTCGAGCTGCTTCGAGTCGATAGCAACTTCGATTTTTACTTTCGGCAGAAAATCCACGACATATTCCGCGCCGCGATAAAGCTCGGTGTGGCCCTTCTGCCGTCCGAAGCCTTTGACTTCGGTGACGGTGACACCCTGCACCCCGACTTCCGCGAGCGCATCGCGCACGTCGTCGAGCTTGAAGGGCTTGATAATGGCGGTAACTAATTTCATGTGCCTGTCTCCAAATTAGACTGGGAAACCAGTCCGGCCGGGTTCCGACCGGACTGGTTGCGTGTTACAAGCTCTTCGACACAGTCAGCATAAACTGGCCGTCATTGGCAAAGACGCCCTTCTTGATCTGTGACGCACCGCTCAAGTTGGTGTCGGTATAGGCCAAGCCAAAACTGATTCCACCGACTTCCTTGCTCAGGCTGATTTTGTAATCGGTATACTTTTTGCCAAACGCCGCCTGAACACCGTCGCCGCCAGACTTGCCCACGTGCAGAGCCAGCCCGAAGCCCTCAGGCAGTTCCAAACTGACGGCGGCCTCCAGATACGTACCGCTCTTGCTGGTCGGGCCCTGGTAGTCGCTGGCGTTGCTGTACTTGACGCTGAAGGGACCATACCCGCCTCCCACGTACAGTTCGGTAAAGTCGTAATCGAGGGAGCTGTTCGCGCCCGGATACATGTAGTGGATGAACCCGACATCCATATCGATCTGGCCGGCCTTGAATTTGTAACCGCCGTAGAGGTCGAGTTCCATCGAGGCGCCGTCACCATCAGCCGACGTCACGGCGTCGTTCCCCCAGTTGACGTTCGAGCCCCAAGTACCGAGATAGAATCCTTTCTCATGGGCATAGTCGAAACCTCCCTGGATCGCCGGATTCTCGGCAGATTGCGAAATACCGCGCCAGACGTAGTTCGTGGTCAACGCAACATTGCCGCTGACGGGTAACTTGTCCACCGCCATGGCCGAGACCGACACAAGCAGCAGGCTGCTGGCCATCACTGTTTTCTGAAAGTTCTTCATAAATTTCTCTCCAAAGCCCTAACGGCTTGCTAGTTGGTTAATAGTCAAAATCAGTCAATTTCCTGTCACACTTCTGCAATGGGCTTGGCATAAAAGCAGTTTCTGTGCCAGAGTGTTTTCTGCTTGAATAACAGTCAGTTAAGTGTTATTGGAGAAATGTTCTCGGGGGTTTATGCACCAACATAGAATTCAATTTTTCCACTATGCACTGTTTAAGTGCATCGGATCCGTGTCAGAGAGCTTTATAATTCTGCGCCATGATCAACGCCAAATTCATTGACGAAGTTGTCTCCGCCGTGACGCGCGCGCTGCCGGAGGGCCCGAAGGGAATCGAAAAAAATGTGCGTGCCGCCATGCAGGGAGTATTCGATCGCATGAACTTGGTCAGCCGCGAGGAACTCGAAGTGCAGGAGGCGGTGCTGGCGCGCACCCGCGCGCGCATGCAGGAACTGGAACAACGCATCGCCGAGCTGGAAGAACGACTCAAAAAAAAGTAGGCACGGTTTCAGCCCGCCAGCATAATAAAAAAATTATCCTGAAAATTTTCAAAATAACGCGCTAAAACGATACTCGCCTAATTTCGGGAATCCACATGTCGCTTGCCGTCGTACACAGCCGCGCCCAGATCGGTCTGGAGGCTCCACCGGTTACGGTAGAAGTTCATCTGGCCAACGGCCTGCCGAGCCTTTCCATCGTCGGCCTGCCGGAGGCCGCGGTGAAGGAAAGCAAGGACCGTGTGCGCGCGGCACTGCAGAATGCGCGATTTGAGTTTCCGGCACGGCGCATTACCGTCAATCTGGCGCCGGCCGATCTGCCGAAAGAAGGCGGACGTTTTGACCTGCCGATCGCTATCGGCATCCTCGCGGCTTCAGGGCAGATATCGAACCGGGATCTCGAAAAATACGAACTTATCGGTGAACTGGCACTTACGGGACAACTGCGACCGGTACTCGGTGCCCTCACGGTCGCGCTGCAGACACGCCGCAGTCGCCGAGCACTGATTTTGCCAGAGACTAACGCACCCGAGGCGGCACTGGCCGGCGGGGTGGACATCCGCGGGGCGAAACATCTGCTTGAAGTCACCGCCCATTTCAACAGCGAGAAATTCCTGGAACGACACGAACCGGTAATGTTGGCGCGCGAAGAATCCGACGCGCCGAATTTATGCGACATCCGGGGCCAGCATCGGGCACGACGGGCACTTGAAATTGCCGCGGCCGGGGGGCACAGTCTTTTGATGATCGGCCCACCGGGGGCGGGCAAGACTATGCTGGCCGCTCGCCTGCCTGGCATCCTGCCGCCCTTGAATGACGACGAGGCGCTCGAGGCCGCCGCCATTCAGTCACTGAACAAGCCGTTTTCTCTCAAGCAATGGAAACAGCGGCCGTTCCGCGCCCCGCATCACACGGCGTCGGCCGTGGCGCTGGTGGGCGGTAGCAGCCACCCTCGCCCGGGCGAAATTTCACTCGCGCATCACGGAGTGCTGTTTCTCGACGAACTTCCGGAATTCGACCGCCACGTGCTCGAGGTGCTGCGTGAGCCTTTGGAATCGGGGGCCATCACCATTTCGCGCGCGGCGCGCCAGGCGGAGTTTCCCGCCCGGTTCCAGCTGGTGGCGGCCATGAATCCCTGTCCTTGCGGCTATTACGGCGATGCTTCCGGTCGCTGTCGCTGTACGCCGGACAAAGTCCTGAATTACCGCGCGCGTCTCTCCGGTCCCTTGCTGGATCGCATCGACATGCACGTGGAAGTACCGGCAGTAGGACGCGAAGCTTTGCTGGATCAGGCGCCCCACACCGGCGAATCTTCGGAGGAAGTTCGACCCAGGGTGGAGAAGGCCCGTGAACACCAACGGCATCGCAGTGGTGGTTACAACGCCCAGCTCAGCCATCAGCAGATCGAAGCCAGCTGTCGACTAGATGAATCGGGGCGGCAATTGCTCGAACAGGCTATCGATCGGCTGGGCCTTTCGGCGCGCGCGTATCATCGCGTTTTGAAAGTCGCGCGTACCAT
>DATCZH010000039.1:0-2971 GCA_036526015.1 Sulfuricaulis sp. | reverse complement strand
CCGAGCCCACTGGTCATCGATCATCTCCAGTACTACCTCACCCGGGCGCTGGCGCCCCGCACCACCGTGCACGGGGTTTACATGGAAGTCATGGGCATGGGAGTGCTGATCACCGGCGAATCTGGCATTGGCAAGAGCGAGCTCGCGCTCGAACTGCTGTCACGCAACCACCGTCTGATTGCGGACGATGCCGTGGAATTCGTGCGGGTCGGGCCGGACGTGATCGTGGGTCAATGCCCCACGCTGCTGTCCGACTTTCTCGAAGTGCGCGGCTTAGGCATCCTGGACGTGCGCCTGATGTTCGGCGAGACGGCCGTCCGGCACAAGAAAAAACTGCACCTGATTGTGCGCCTCGAAACCATGCAACGAATGAAATTGAGCAAGATCGATCGCCTCCAGTCAAAACAAATGACCCGCCGCATTCTCGACGTGGAGATCCCGGAAGTGGCGTTGTTCGTCGGTCCCGGCCGCAACCTCGCCGTGTTGGTGGAAACCGCCACCCGTGCATACATACTTCGCATGTGGGGATTTGACCCGCTCGAGGAATTCATCAAGCGCCACACCGATCACATGAACAACCGTGGTCCGCGCCACTTCGCGGCGTCCGCGGAAGATCCGCTGCGCAAGGTGCGCAACAAAGTGGATTAAATGAGCTTCTTCATCGTCAGCGGTCTCTCCGGTTCCGGAAAAACTATCGCGCTTCAGTCCCTGGAAGACATCGGCTTTTATTGCATCGACAATTTGCCCGCGGCGCTGTTACCGCACTTCGCCGCCCTGCTTACCGACATGCGCAACCATGCCATCCCGAACGTAGCCATTGGCCTGGATGTGCGCAATCGCGCCTTTCTTGCCGACCTGCCGAAAAGCCTTGGCGAACTTCGCGCGCGCGGTATTCAATATCGCATCATTTTCCTAGAGGCCGAGGATTCCATCCTGGTCAAGCGCTTCAAGGAAACGCGGCGCAAGCATCCGATGTCGGATCACAAGACACCCCTCGTGGAGGCCATCCGCGCCGAAAAAAAACTTCTCGACCCCCTGTCGTTCGAGGCCGTCTTACGCATCGACACCACCCGCACCACGCCGCACGAGCTACGCGCGCAGGTGAGGAATTTCGCGCGCGGCAACGAGACCGCGGGTCTGACCATTTTGTTTCAATCCTTCGGATACAAACATGGCACACCGCTTGATGCCGATTACGTGTTCGACGTGCGCTGTCTGCCCAATCCCTACTGGCAGACCGAACTGCGCCAGTACACGGGCCTGGACGAGCCAGTTGTACGTTTTCTTGAAAAACATGAAGATGTCGAGGCGATGTTCGGCGAAATTCGCGGCTTCCTTGAAAAATGGCTGCCGCGCTTTGAACGCGAGGACCGCACCTACCTCACCATCGCCATCGGGTGTACCGGCGGACAGCATCGCTCGGTCTATCTGGTGCGTCGTCTGGCGGAGTACTTTTCAGGCAAGGACGTGAAAACGCAAGTGCGTCACCGGGAACTGAGCAGCAGCGTCGGGACAAATTGAACACGAAATCAGAGACGCCAATGATCGGACTGCTCATCCTCGCGGAAAAAAACCTCGGTGCCGGCATGATCGCCACGGTGGTGCACACCCTCGGCAGCCGACCGCCGCAGCTCGAGGCCACCGAGTTTGACCATTCGGCACCACTCGAACAGATCGAGGCCTCGTTGCGACAGAGCATCCAGAAGGTGGACCGGGGCGAAGGCGTGCTGATCATGGCAGACGTATACGGCGCCACCCACACGAATGTTGCCTGCCGCCTGCTGAAACGCGGGACGATCGAGCTGATCACGGGAATCAATCTACCCATGCTTCTGCGCGTACTCAATTACCGGCACAGCGCCATGGATGACCTGATCGACAAGGCCCTTGGTGGCGGTTGCGGTGGGATCATCTGCGCCGCCAACCCCACCCAGGTGCAGGGACCGAAATAATGCGCTGCCAGAAAATCATCATCATCAACAAGCTCGGGATGCATGCGCGCGCGTCCGCGAAATTTGTGAGTCTGGCCTCTGAATTCAGCGCCGAGGTATTCCTCAAGCGCAACGGCCAGCAGGTCAATGGCAAGAGCATCATGGGGATCATGATGCTGGCGGCGGCCAAGGGTGCGGAAATCGAGTTGTGTGCCGACGGCAAGGACGAGAATCAGGCACTGCAATCGCTGGCCGAGCTGATTCACAATCGCTTTGGGGAGGGAGAATAAATGAAGCCCTGCTCACGACGTTCGTTCTTTTTGCCTAAGATATTGCACTGCTCGCTGCGCTCGCTCGCCTTGAGGTTTTCATGTTAGCCCTGCACGGCACCGGCGTCAGCGATGGCGTGGCCATCGGCAAGGCCTTCGTGCTTCAGCTCGATCTGCCGGACATTCCGGAATATGTCATTCCCCGGGATTATCTCGAGGAGGAAGTGATGCGCTTCCAGCGCGCGGTCGAGGCCTCGCGCCGCCAACTGATGGCCATCCGCGAGCATATCCCGGCGAATGCGCCGCCGGAGGCCACGAGCTTCCTCGATGCGCATTTGCTCATGCTCGACGACAAGATGATCTCCACGGCGCCGGCCGAAATGATTCAGCAGCAGCAGTGCAACGCCGAATGGGCACTGAAGACCCAGAGCGAAATCTTAAGCGAGATTTTCGAGCAGATGGACGATCCCTATCTGCGCAACAAGAAAACTGACGTGGGTCAGGTCGTCAACCGCATCCTGCGCAACCTGCTGCAACATAATTACGACGAGCACGAGAAAATGGCGGAAGGCCAGATCATCGTCGCCGATGACCTGACGCCGGCCGACACGGTGATGCTCAAGCACAACCGCGTGCGCGCCTTTGTCACCAGCCTCGGCGGGCCGATTTCACACACCGCGATTCTCGCCCGCAGTCTTGGCATTCCCGCGATCGTGTCGGCGCACAGTGCCACCCATTACATCAATTCCGGCGAGGAACTGATTGTCGACG
>DATCZH010000038.1:0-2175 GCA_036526015.1 Sulfuricaulis sp. | reverse complement strand
ATCGTGCGCCACCAGATCATCGACCACGTGGCCCAGAAGATGCACGTGCGCAAGAGCATGTTGCAGCGGTTTCTCCAGGGCAAGGCCGGCCTGATCGAACGCTGGGGCACGGACGAGGCCAGCCTGGCGCTGTTCAAGGTCGAGGAAATACTCGAGCTGGCGGCCAAGGGCAATGTCATCATCCGCGGTTGGGGGGCGACGCACGTCCTGCGCCCGATCCCGCACATCCCGTGCGTGCGCGTCGGCGCGCCGTTCGCCACGCGCCTCAAGTGGGTCATGAACTCGCTGGGTACCTTCGACGAGGACATGGTCGCCGAGGAGATCCGTCACAGCGACGCGGCGCACCGCGCCAACATGCAGCACCAGTTCGGCGTGGGTTGGGGCGAGCCCATGCAGTACGACATCACGCTCAACACCGAGCGCCTGTCGGTGGCAACCTGCGTGGAAATGATCAAGGAATTGTTGAAACGCCCCGAATTCAAGGAAACGCCGGAATCCCGCGCCAAACTGACCAACCTGACGCTCGAGTATCACGCGCGTGCGGCCTTGCGCGCCAGCCCGAAAACCGCTGACGTCAAGGTTTCGATCAGCGCCGATAGCGGTAAGCTGACGATGGAGGGCATTGCCGCCAGTACCGAAGAGCGTCACGTCATTGCCGAGATCGTGAAACATGTTCCCGGGGTAAAGAAGGTGAACAACAAGCTGAAAGTCATGAAGTACTCCAAGATGTTTGCGGGATCAAAAACTTAGAGAAGTGTTGATTTTGCTGTGCATGAGACCATATCCAGTCCGCTAACACCCTGCGCGGTCAAGCTCGTTCCCTGGGAAATAGAGAACAATAAGAAGCATTCATCCTAACGCAGGGTGGACGCCCACATGGTAGGTGGAGACAGACCATGAAGCTCTATGATTTCGAGCGATCCGGCAATTGTTACAAAATCCGGCTATTTCTGTCATTACTTGATATTCCATACGAACGTGTGCCGGTGGATATCGATCGCGGGGAAAATAAAAGCCCCGCTTTTTTGAAAGTAAATCCACGTGGCCAGCTCCCCATTCTGGAAACCGAGGATGGCTGCTTCTGGGACTCTACCGCTATCCTGGTTTACCTTGCACGCCGATACGGGGGTGAATCCTGGCTGCCGACCGACCGGATCGGCATGGCCAGCGTGATGCAATGGCTTGCCCTCGAACAGAACGAAGGCCGGTATGGCCTGGCCCGTGCACGCGCCATCGCTCTGAATAATCCGACATTTTTCGCCCGTTCCGGGAATATCGATGAAGCGCGCACCCTAGGCAGGATCGCGCTCGGAGTTCTTGAGTCGCGCTTGAGCAGCGATCAATGGCTGGCGATATCCAGTCCCACGATTGCTGACATCGCTTGCTTCCCCTATGCCGCGATGGCACCTCAAGGGGGTATTGGGTTGGCCGAATATACTAACGTGGTTTCTTGGATTGCGCGCATACGCGGTATGCCGGGATATACGCCTTTGCCGGGTGAACGTAAGGCATGATAAGCAGCGTTGTGCTCCGTCCTTGACAAATGAGTGTCACCGCCGAATGGGTGATCGTTGTTGCCAATTGTGGATGATGGCGCGGATTGGTATATATTCAATCACACCGAAAAAACCTGATATTAAAATATTCGAATTATTGAATGGAGGTTACCGCGTGGGCAATTTCGCAAAATCCCTACTGGCGTCATCTCTGTGTGCGTTAAGTCTGGTTCTCCCCGTGAAAGCCATGTCTGATACCCCGAAGATCGGCATCGTCATCATGCATGGCAAAGGGGGTTCGCCGACCAAAACTGTCTCGGAGCTGGCCGGCGCCCTGGAGAAGAAAGGGTATCTCGTCGCGAATCTCGAAATGCCCTGGTCCGGAAACCGTGAATACGACGCCAGCGTCACAGCCGCGGAAGAGCAGGTGGAAGCCGCCTTGTCTTCACTGCGAGGCAAAGGGGCGCAGAAGGTTTTCGTCGCCGGCCACAGTCAGGGAGGTGTTTTCACGCTTCACTTTGCCGGGAAGCATATCGTAGACGGTATCATCTGCATCGCGCCGGGCGGCAGTGTCGCCAGCAAGGTATTTCGCGAAAAACTGGGTAACTCCATGGCACGCGCCCGGCAAATGGTAGCCGATGGCAAGGGAGATGAAAAAAGCCAGTTTGAGGACTACGAG
>DATCZH010000037.1:0-6516 GCA_036526015.1 Sulfuricaulis sp. | reverse complement strand
GCGCCGCCACCACGGGCAGCGGGGTTGGGCCGGGAGCACTCAGTTACGTGCTTGGTATTACCAAGGCGTATACCACGCGCGTTGGCGCCGGACCGTTCCCTACAGAACTGCAGGATCCCGTCGGCGATCGCCTGGGGGAGCGTGGAATGGAATTTGGCGCTACCACCGGGCGCAAGCGCCGTTGCGGTTGGTATGACGCCGTAATCATGCGCCGCTCAAATCTTCTGAACGGCGTAACAGGAATGTGTGTTACCAAGCTGGACGTGCTCGACGGCCTGGACACCCTGCGCATCTGCACCGCCTACCGATACGATGGCAAGACGCGGAACACGCCGCCAAGCGGCGCTGATGCCCTGGCGAAATGCGAACCGATTTACGAGGAGATGCCAGGATGGAAGGAATCCACTGTCGGCGTGCGGAGTTTCGATAAGCTGCCGGCGAGCGCGCTGTATTACCTGAAGCGGATCGAGAGGCTGACCGAGGCGCGCATCGATATAATTTCCACCGGTGCAGAACGCGACGACACCATTATCCTGCGGCACCCATTTGAATAAGGTAATGTATTGGGGGTTGGTTAACGGAAAGGACGGGATGGAATGTCACGGGAAGGTGGTACCGAGGAGAGGACTTGAACCTCCACGAGCTTGCGCCCGCTAGCACCTGAAGCTAGTGCGTCTACCAATTCCGCCACCTCGGCATGCAGCCCGTAAAGTATACGGGACCCTACAAGACGGCGCACTCTACCCACAGATAATTTTTATGTCAACGCGAAAACCCAAAAAACCAATTCAAGACCCCATGGCGGAACGGGAGCAAAAAAAGTACGAACATCCCGTCCCCAGTCGCGAGGCCATAATCGTAATGTTGACCGAGCGCAATGAGCTCTTGCCGTTTCGTGAACTGACGGACGCGCTGGGCGTGCACGGCGAGCGCGATGAGGATGCCTTCGGGCGCCGGCTGCGCGCCATGGAGCGTGACGGCCAAATTCTTAAAAACCGCCGTGGCCTTTACGGCTTGGCGCACAAAATGGACATGGTGGCCGGGCGCGTCAGCGGCCATGCGGATGGTTTCGGTTTTCTGATTCCCGATGACGAAGGTGAAGACCTGTTTCTGTCACCTGCCGAGATGCGCCAGCTGATGCACGGCGATCGCGTGATGGCACGCGTTACCGGCGTCGATCAACGCGGTCGACGCGAGGGCGTGGTGGTCGAAGTCTTGGAGCGCTCGCACACGACCGTGGTCGGGCGTTTTGTCATGCAGCATGGAATGGGTTTCGTGGTACCAGAGAACAAACGCATCACCCAGGACATCGCCATCTCGCGTGGCGACGAGGGCGGCGCGAAGGAAGGTCAGATCGTAATGGCGGAAATCACCTTGCCGCCCACACGTCACCGTCCACCGGCAGGCCGTGTGCGGGAAGTGCTCGGTGATCACATGGCGCCGGGCATGGAGATCGAGGTTGCTATCCGCGCGCACAGCATTCCGCATGTATGGCCGCCGGAAGTCGAAGGTGAGATCAAGGGACTGGCACCGGAAGTGCCGGCACACGCCATGGAGGGCCGCTTTGATCTGCTCGGGATTCCACTGGTCACGATCGATGGTGAGGATGCACGTGATTTTGATGACGCTGTGTTCGCCGAGCACGATGGCCGCCGATGGCGACTGATCGTGGCAATCGCCGATGTTTCCTATTATGTGAAGCCTGGCACGGCACTGGATCGCGAGGCCTACCAGCGCGGTAATTCGGTATATTTCCCGCAGCACGTCATTCCGATGCTGCCGGAGGTGCTATCGAACGGCTTGTGCTCAATCAATCCGAAGGTGGATCGCCTGTGCATGGCCTGCGAGATGGAAATCGATGCCGTTGGCAACATCACCCGCTATCGGTTCCTCGAGGCGGTCATGCGCTCGCGCGCACGGCTCACCTACACCAAGGTCGCGGCCATGCTGGTGGCCAAGGATGCCGCGATACGAAGGGAATACGAAGAGGTTGTCCCGCACTTGGAGGCACTTTATGGGCTGTACAAGGTGCTGCACACGGCGCGCATGAAGCGCGGTGCGGTGGATTTCGAATTGCCGGAGACGCGTATCGTGTTCGACGAGCAACGGAAAATCCAGCGCATTGCTCCCTTGCAGCGCAACGACGCCCACCGCTTGATCGAGGAGTGCATGCTGGCGGCCAACGTCTGTGCCGCGGAAATATTGAAAAAACACAAAATCCCTGCGCCTTACCGGATTCACGAAGGACCGACGGTGGAGAAACTCAATGCGCTGCGCGAATTTCTCTCCGAGCTCGGCCTGTCTCTGGGCGGCGGCGATAAGCCGCAGGCGCAGCACTATTCAAAACTGATTAAGTCCGTGGAAAAACGCCCCGACTCACGAATGATCCAGACCGTGCTGCTGCGGTCGCTGTCGCAGGCGGTCTACAGTCCCGACAACATCGGCCACTTTGCGCTGGGTTACCCGAATTACACGCATTTTACTTCACCGATCCGGCGCTATCCTGACTTGTTGGTGCACCGCGCCATCAAGAGCATACTGGCCAAACGTCCCGCCGAGATCGCACCAGAGCTGGCCAAGCAGCAGGGCGAACACTGTTCCCTGACAGAACGACGCGCCGACGAGGCCACGCGCGAGGTGGTGCGCTGGCTCAAGGCCGAATTCATGATGGATAAGATTGGTGAGGAATTTGACGGGTATATCAGCGGCGTCACCAATTTCGGCATATTTGTCGAACTGGTGGAAGTGTATGTGGACGGACTGGTGCATATCACGGCGCTGGGCAATGATTATTATCATTTCGATGCGGCGCATCACCGCCTGATGGGCGAGCGCACGCGACAGACTTACCGTCTTGGCGACAAGGTACGTGTGCGCGTAGCGCGGGTAGACCTGGATGAAACCAAGATCGATTTCGAATTGGTGGGCACATCCAGCGCCGGTCCCCGGAAATCCTCCAAGCCGCGCCAACATGGTGGAAAACGGCTCCCCAAGACTTCTGGTAAGCGCCCCGGGAAACGCCGGCGCCAGCATGGATGATCAAAATATCTGCGGCGTGCACGCGGTGCTCGCCGCGCTGAAAACCAACCCGGATCATGTTGAGGAAATCTGGATCAGCGATACGCGCGGTGACAAGCGTATCGCGGCTGTGCTGGATGCTGCGCGTGCGGCGCGCGTGAAAATACATAAGTCACCGCGTGCCGCCCTGGACCGCTTGGCCGATGGCGTGAAGCACCAGGGTGTGGTGGCACGTGTGCGTGCCACCCCGGTGCGCAAAGAGCAGGATCTGGAATCCTTCCTTGCTGATTTGCCGGCCTTGCCGCTGCTGCTTGTGCTCGACGGTGTACAAGATCCGCACAATCTCGGTGCTTGTCTCCGTAGCGCCGATGCCGCCGGCGCGCACGCTGTTATTGTGCCGCGTGAGCATAGCGCACCGCTCTCTGCCGTTGCGCGCCGCGCCGCCAGCGGCGCGGCGGAAACGATTCCCGTATTTCAAGTTGTGAATCTTGCGCGTACGCTGCGTGAACTGAAGCAAGCCGGACTCTGGCTTGCTGGCGCAAGTCAGGAAACCGATACCGATATTTTCCATGCCGACTTGCGTCGGCCGCTGGCTCTGGTGCTAGGCGGGGAGGGCAAGGGCCTGCGGCGACTGACGCAAGAGGTGTGCGACATGCTGGTGCGCATCCCCATGGCTGGCACGGTGGAAAGCCTGAATGTCTCGGTGGCAGCGGGAATTTGCCTCTTCGAGGCCGTGCGACAACGGAGCGCAGGCTGAATTGACTGACTGTTGTTGAACGCCGTAGGTTTAATACTGTGAGAAATCATTCTGAACATAACAACATCGGAGCCATCAAATGTTCGATTATTTGAAAAGATCCAGGATACCTGCCATCGGCGAAGCACTCACGGGGCGCGCGGAGAAAATGCCCGTGCCGGAAAAACATTTCGTCAACGGCCGCTCGCTCACCCCGCCGTTTCCGGCTGGTTTGGAACAAGCCGTGTTCGGAATGGGTTGTTTCTGGGGCGCAGAAAAATATTTCTGGCAAATGCCGGGCGTATACGTGACCGCTGTCGGATATGCCGGTGGACATACGCACAATCCAAACTATAAAGATGTTTGCAGCGGCATCACCGGTCACAACGAAGTGGTGCTGGTGGTTTACGATCCGAAAGAAGTGGACTACACGCAATTGCTCAAGCTCTTCTGGGAGGCGCATGATCCCACCCAGGGGATGCGCCAGGGCAATGACGTCGGCACCCAGTACCGCTCCGGCATTTACACCTACAGCGAGGCGCAAAAACAGGCTGCACAAGCGTCGCTGGCCCGTTACCAGGAAGAATTGAAAAAGTCCGGCTTTTCCTCCATCACGACCGAGATCCTTGATGCGCCGGTGTTCTATTACGCCGAGGATTATCACCAGCAATATCTGGCGAAGAATCCGCGCGGATACTGCGGGCACGGCGGCACCGGAGTGACTTGTCCCATCGCGTGAGCCAGACACTCTACACCGTCGGTCACGGCAACCGCACGGCTGAAGCTCTGCTTGGTTTGCTGAAGGCCGTGGGGGTGGATACGCTGGTTGATGTGCGCGCGCAACCGCGTTCGCGGCACAATCCGCATTTCAACGACGATGCTCTGCGCCTGGCGTGTGACAACAACGGCATCACCTATCACTGGGCCGGCCGCCAGCTTGGGGGATTGCGTACGCCACGTCCTGGTTCACCGCATTTCGCACTCAATGAGGACCGGCGTGGTTTTGCCGATCACATGGACACGGATGTCTTTCGCCAGGCGGCAGTGCAACTGCAGAACCTGACCGCTCGCGGGGTCTGCGCCATGCTCTGCGCCGAGCGCGATCCCGCGCACTGTCATCGCTCCTTAATCGCCGATTATCTTGTCCTCCAAGGCGTGCGTGTATTGCACCTGATTGACCCCGGTGAAACACGTGAACATGTCTTTTCATCCGAGGCGCGCCGTGAATCCACGGCCCTGGTCTATGACCGTCGAGCCACCCGGCCACTCGGCCTGGATCGCTGAGTCGGCTGATCTTCCATTGAATCTCCAACCAGGCCTATTTACAAGGAATTTGCCGTCCATTCCGCCTTGCACGGGGCGGGGGGTTCCTATAAAATGCGCCGCTCTTTTGAGTCGCCGCCCTACGGGCGCGCCCTTGCCTTACCGGCCGCATAAAAACGACAAAACGGCTGCGGAAGGCTGATGTTTATCCATAAGGAGTGTTGCATGCGTCATTATGAAGTCGTTTTCATGGTCC
The DNA here is from genome assembly GCA_036526015.1 of Sulfuricaulis sp. GTDB lineage: Bacteria > Pseudomonadota > Gammaproteobacteria > Acidiferrobacterales > Sulfurifustaceae > Sulfuricaulis. The sequence continues at coordinate 1,243 of DATCZH010000037.1, read as the reverse complement.
ACCCGGACCAGAGTGATCAAGTGCCCGCGATGATCGAGCGCTACCGCTCGATGATCGAATCCGCCAAGGGCGCGATCCACCGCCTCGAGGACTGGGGCCGCCGTCAACTCGCTTATCCCCTGAACAAGGTGCACAAGGCGCACTACGTGCTCATGAACATCGAGTGCGAGCTCGAGACCCTGCGCGAACTGGAATCGGCATTTCGTTTTAACGATGCGGTGCTGCGCTCGCTTGTCATCAAGCGCAAAAACGCCGTCACCACTCCGTCGCCGCTCATCAAGGAAAACGAGGAAAAGTCAGCGGCACCCGTGTCGATGTCGGAAGATACCGATAGCGGAGACAACGAAGCACCCGAATCCGCCGTGTCAGACCAGGCTTAAGGAGAACGACCATGTCACGTTTTTTCAGACGCAAGAAATTTTGCCGCTTCACGGCCGAAAAGGTCGAAGAAATCGATTACAAGGATATCGCAGTGCTCAGCGGGTACATCACGGAAACCGGCCGAATTATCCCGTGCCGCAATACCGGTACCAAGGCGCGCTACCAGCGGCAGCTGACGCGTGCGATCAAGTACGCACGCTATCTGGCCCTGATGCCATACTGCGACAGCCACTGAACGAATAAAGCGAGGTTTAAACGATGGAAGTGATACTGCTGGAAAAAGTGCGCAACCTGGGAAAACTTGGCGAGCAGGTCAAGGTGAAGGCCGGTTTCGCGCGCAACTATCTCATACCCTACGGCAAGGCAGTCACCGCCAACGCGGAGAATCGCGCCAAGTTCGAGGCGCAACGTGCCGAGCTTGAAATGGCGCAAGCCGACGCGCTCGGCAAGGCTCAGGCACGCGCCGAGAGGATGTCCGGATTCACGATCCAGGTCGTACGCAAAGTAAGCGAGGAGGGCAAGCTCTTTGGTTCTGTCGGCGTTCGCGATATCTGCGACGCCATGAAGGAGGCCGGGTTTGAATTGGTCAGGTCGGAGGTGCATCTCGACCGCGGCCCGCTGAAGGAACTGGGCGATCACGAAATTTCTGTTTCACTGCATCCCGAAGTCAACTTCAAAGTCATCGTCTCGGTCATCGGCGAAAAATGACCTCGAATTTCCGGGCCTGAGATACATCTGTTCATCTCGACGTGCTGCGATATAATGCTGGAAGCTACTTGCCGGCAATTCAATAATCGGCAAATCTGAATCGAGGGGGAGGTCGGTGGAAGAACGAGCCTTTTCCAGGCGTGGAACGGAGTCG
>DATCZH010000036.1:0-2076 GCA_036526015.1 Sulfuricaulis sp. | reverse complement strand
ATCGACTCAAGGACACTTCGCGGCAATTGCCGGACGGGAGCTATCAGCTCCTGAACGCCGAAGACGTGTTCAAGGACTATTTGTACAGCAAGGATCACCTCATTGCCTTGCCGGCTGCCTAGTCGCGGCTAACTTTCTCCTTCTGAGCTTCCGGAAGCAGCACTCAATGAATTCCTAGTCGTCGGGCAGGATGCCGTTTTGCGCGATGGCTTCGTCGAGACGGTTGGACAAATGGGGGTGTCGAACTGGTCCTGAAGGCTGCCGGCTGCCGTCATGATAGATGTCGGACACAACGCCTCCTTTGCCGGGCGGGAACCAGGCCCGTGGAGCCTGAGCATTTTTCTCCCCAGCGCCGCGCCGTCATGACGGCGCGCTTAGTTAGCCATGCTTGTCGGTGTGGTGGGTCTTGGTGCCCTCGGCGACCCGGTCCATGAGCGCGAACAGCACGCCGGACACGATCAGCACGAAATGGATGCCGACTTTCCACGCCAGTTGCTTATCCGCCACCGTCCAGGTGGCCACGTCACTGGCCACGCCGATGTTGGAAACGTTCACGAACGCCTTCAACAGCTCGATGGCGGAGATCGCCACGATCGAGGCGATGAGCTTAATCTTGAGTCCGGAGAAATCCACCTTGCCCATCCAACCCGGGCGGTCCTCGTGGCCGGCGGTATCGATCTTGGAGACGAAATTCTCGTAACCGCTGAAGATAATGATGAGCAGCAGGTTGGCCACCAGCGACATGTCCACCAGCGTCAGGATGGCAAGAATGACCTCGCTTTCGCTCATGGTGAAGATCACCGGCAACATGTGAAAGAAGTCCTGGGCGAACTTCACTAGTAGCAGGGCAATGGAAATCACCAGGCCGAGATAAAACGGTGCCAGCAGCCAGCGGCTGTTGAATATCACGAGCTCCAAAGCATGTTCGGTTCTTTTCATATCGAAATGTTAATGATATATCCGGGAATTAATTGGGCGGCATTATGTCGTGATTGCCAGAACATGCAAGTGGCAGCGCTATTTCGCGAATAGCTGATGCATGTCAGTGAAGGCCTTGAATTCAAGCGCGTTACCGCTGGGATCGAGCAGGAACAATGTGGCTTGTTCCCCGGGTTGGCCCTGGAAACGGACATAAGGCTCAATGACAAACTGTGTACCGGCCTGGCGCAGCCGTTCGGCCAGGGACTGCCACTGTGGCATGGTCAGCACTACGCCGAAATGTGGCACCGGCACGTCATGCCCATCGACCGCATTGCGAGCTGCGATACCCGGTGAATGCGGTGATAAATGGACCACCAGCTGATGTCCGTAGAGATCGAAGTCCACCCACGTATTGCTTGATCTTCCCTCGCCACACCCAAGAAGGCCGCCGTAAAAAGCCCGCGCCTCTGCGAGGTCATGAACCGGAATGGCAAGATGGAAAGGCGTCAACACTATTTTTTCTTTTCCAGATTGAGCGAGGCGGAATTGATGCAGTAGCGTAGCCCCGTCGGATTCGGTCCATCAGGAAAGACATGTCCCAAGTGCGCGCCGCATTGGCTGCAGTGGACCTCGGTGCGCTTCATGAAAAAACTGATGTCTTGCTCTTCGGCGATATTCTCGGGTTTCATCGGAGAGTGGAAACTGGGCCAGCCAGTGCCGGAGTCGAACTTGGTTTCAGAACTGAACAGCTCGGTACCGCAACAGACGCATTTGTATACGCCTTGATCTTTACAGGCGTGAAAGGCACCACTAAAGGCCGGCTCGGTGCCTTTTTGACGCGTGACCCTGTATTGTTGCGGCGAAAGGATTTTTTTCCATTCCTCGTCGCTTTTGAAGACCTTGTATTTCATGGCATCGTCTCCATGGTCTAGATGTCGCCCCACATGCGGATCAGGTTCATATAGGCCGTGTTCACTTGGGCGGTTTCCTCCGCCGCTGGTGAAATCTTCAATAGCTTCTCCCGCGCCAGATGCAATTCGTACAATACCTCACGCCGTGCCGGATCGCGCACTAGGCTTTGCACCCAGGTCACGGCCACGAGGCGCTCGCCGCGCGTGACTTGGTTTACGTGATGCCGGCTGGAGGAGGGATACA